>JAPLAT010000256.1 GCA_026393175.1 Pseudonocardiales bacterium | reverse complement strand
GGGGGTGGCGGTGGTCATGTACTCAGCCTCTGCAGTGAGTCGGGCATGAAAAAACCCCCGACCGCCGGCAGGCGATGCAGGGGTGGCGCGTCGACGTCCGTGAGCTCGCTCAGGCGTGGACGCGCCTGACGAGTACGAGGACGAGGGAACGCATGGCGCGACGCTAGCACGGCCGGCCATGATCCTGGGACAGGACTCCCGCATCGTGGACGGGCGCTCTTGGTCGTTATCCCTGGCCCGCCGTGCGATTGCCCGGTCGACGCAGCGGGGGCGGGAGCGTGACGGACGATCGGGTGATGGCCTACACCGGCGACGGGCTGCGGTCCGGCTTTGCGCGCGCGAGCACGGCGGGCGAGGCCGCGCACTCGGCCACCTGCCACCTGCTCGGGGCGGTGATCGGCCGTGGCGCGTTCGGCGACGTCGCCGGGGGCGAGTCGTTGGTCACCGGGCTCGACTCGACCCGCGAGGCGCACGCCCGGCTCGGCCATGACGTGGCGGCACGAGACGCCTACCGACCGTTGGACCACACACCGGCCGATGACCCGCAGACACCCCTCGACGATCGCGAACTGCGCCACCGCATCCGGTACGGCCACCCATGACCCGCACCCGCTGGATCCTCGCCGCCACAGTCGTGATCGGGACGGCCCCGCGATCAAGCCCGACCCGAGGCGCTGTCCGGTTTGGCCACCCGCGCACGCCGGGCGATGCGCAATCGACCGGAACGTGCGCGCCTCGGCCGGGACGGCAGCATCGTTTGATCATTGGCGTCGCGCTCTTCGTCGCGCTGTGTCCCGCCCGCATCGTGGACGGGCGCTCTCGATCGTTCCGGGGACGCTCCCCGACGAGGCCGCGGCCCGGCTGCACGCCGACCGGAGCCTGGCCCTCACCCTGGTCGAGCGGGTGGCCGCAGCCGGCGTCGCGCCCGGCTTCGGCCCGCTGGGCGCGCAGGTCAAGGACCCGTTCAACGCGGCGTTCGACAGCGCCATCGGCTCGGTGCCGCATGCCCGCACCGGAGGCGCTGACCCAGCGTCGCCGCGGCACCGGGCTGCGGCACCTCGGCCTGAGCCGAGCGGGCCGCCCGACGTCCTTGATCCTTTCGGACGGCCCGCCGTACGCTGGGTCCGGCGCCGTCAACCTGGGCGCCCGGGTGCACGACTCGTACGACCCGAACGGCTACCAGCCGTCCGGGGACCCCCGGACCCCGCTGGACGACCACGAGATCCGGTACCGCATCCGGTTCGGCCATCCATGACCGCTCACCGACGCACCGTCATCCTGATCGCGACCCTGGTCGCGCTGGCCGCCGCCTGTGCCCCCGCTCCCCCTCCCGCGCCGGTGATCCCCCTCGGCCCGGACGGCCTGTACGACGTCCCCCGCGCCCGCACCACCGCCGACGTCGACGCCTGCACCCTGCTCACCGCCGAGGAACTGGACGAGCTCTTCGGGCAGTACGCCGAAGCCCTGCCGCAGAGGAACGACCCGCCGGTCTGCTCCTTCGTCGGACTAGGTGTCCTGCTCGCGGAGGTTGGTGACGCGGTTGAGGACACGCCAGATCTGATGATCTTGCAATAGGGAGGACCTCCAGGCGAGGTGTGGAGCTGCTGAAGGCGACCACACCACCGGCCCTGGAGGTCCTCGTGCCGCACCGTAATGCCCCGCTGACCGTGGAAGGCCGACGGCGTCTGTGTGAGCGTGTCGATCAGGGTCGGCCTATCGCGCACGTCGCTGCCGAGGCTGGGATCTCCCGGCAGTGCCTCTCGGGCTGGCACGCCCGGTGGCGCGCGCAAGGCGAACCGGGTCTGCACGACCTCAGCAGCCGCCCGCACCACAGCCCGCAGCGCACCGCGAGTGAGATCGAGGACCGGGTCGAGCAGATCCGCCGCACCCGCAAGCTCGGACCGCAACGCATCGCCTACGAGCTGCATCGAGACGGCGTCCCGATCTCCGCGTCCGGGGTCTACCGGGTCCTGGTCCGGCGCGGGATCAGCCGGCTACGAGATCTGGACCCGCCCACCGGTGAGCAGTTGCGCGTCACTGACCCGGCCACCGCGGTGCACGGGCCCCACCGGTGGCGCCGCTACGAACGTGACCGGCCCGGCGAACTCATCCACATCGACGTCAAGAAGCTCGGGCGGATCCGTGAGGGCGGCGGTTGGTGGGCCCACGGCCGCGACAGCGCCCAGTCCAGAGCAGCCCGATCAGGGCCACGGGTGGGCTACGACTACGTCCACGTCGCCGTGGACGACCACTCCCGCCTTGCCTACGTCGAAGTCATCACCACCGCCCAGGGCGGTGAGAACGCCGCCGCCTGCGCCGGGTTCCTCCGCCGCGCCGCGGCGTTCTATGCCGAGCACGGCGTCGCGGTCGAGCGGGTGATGACCGACAACGCGATGGCCTATGTCCGCAGCCGCCTGTTCGCCCAGACCCTCACCGAACTCGGTGCGGTGCACCGCCGGACCAAACCGCGGTGTCCGTGGACCAACGGCAAAGCCGAGCGGTTCAACCGCACCCTGGCCCAGGAATGGGCCTACGCCACGGTCTATGACTCCAGCGCCCAGCGTGTCGCTGCGCTCCCGGCCTGGCTCCACGGCTACAACCATCACCGACCCCACACCGCGCTAGGTGGTCACCCACCCGCCCACCGCGTCAACAACCTCTGCAACAGGGACAGCTAGGCCCCGGCCCGCCGCGGGTCAGGGGGCGTAGGCCGCCCAGGACGGCATGTCCGCGTCGCGCAGCGCGGCGTCGAGCCGGTCGAGGTACCAGCGCCACCCCGCGGCGACGTCGGCCGGGTCGACGCCGTCCACCACCTGCTGGGTGAACACCAGCACGGTGCCCCGCTCCCCCGCCGTGAGGTCGACGGCGACGCGCCAGGACCGCCCCTCGGCCTCCGGGATGTCGACGACCAGGCGGCGCGGGGCGTCGCACTCGAGGATGGTGACCGTGGCCGGCGGGGCCACCTCGCCGCCCGCGTCGACCTCGCCGGTGACGGTGAGCTCCACCGTGCCGCCCGGCCTGCCCCGGCCGGTGTACGTGCCGATCCAGCGGCCGAGGCGGTCGGACTCGGTGACCGCCGCCCAGACCTCCTCGACGGGGTCGGGGAACTCCTTGCGCAGGACGATCTCATGCGGTGCGGTCATCGGTGTCTCCCTCACGGGTGGCGGCGGCGGCGCGGCGGCGGCCGCGGCGCAGTTCGGTGCCCAGCGCGTCGAGCCGCCCGGCCGGGCCGGGTGCGGCCCGCTCGGCCGGGACCGGCCGGTAGCGCTCCAGCCAGCGGTCCAGCTCCGCGAGCGGGGCCCGGTCCAGCCGGTAGACGCGCTCGCGGCCGCGCTCCGTCGCCCGGACGAGCCCGGCCTCGCGCAGCACCCGCAGGTGCCGGCTGACGGCCGGGCGCGAGACCGGGAACCGGTCCGCGATGGCCCCGGCCGTCACCTCCCCGTCGGCGAGCAGCTCGACGATCTCCCGGCGGACCGGGTCGGCGAGGGCGGCGAGCACGAGCACCGCCAATGTGTAACACATGGGTTACACATTGGCCACCCCCACCCGGCTCAGGCGGGCTTGATGTTGGCGTTGGCCCGGAACACGTTCTGCGGGTCGTACTCCGCCTTGATCCGCGCGAGCCGCTCGTACTTGTCGGCCCCGTAGGAGGAGCGGAGCGCGCCGTCGTCGGCCTCGGCCATCAGGTTGACGTACGAGCCCGGCCCGACCGCGGCAGGCAGCAGGGCGTCCCAGGTCTCCCGGACCCACCGGCGGTCGCGGAGGAGGGTCTCGGCATCCGGCGCCATGGCCTCGATGGCCACCACGTACTTCATCGACCGGCGGCCGCCGAACGCGGTGGCGTCGTCGGCCACCTCGGCGAACGCGCCGCCGAACGGGAACACCAGCATCTCGGACAGCGGTGAGGTGCGGCCCGGCAGCCGCTCGGCGATGACGTCGACGACCTCGTCGGGCAGCGCGTCGAGGTACAGCCCCTTCGAGTAGGCGTGGACGCCCCAGAACGCCCCCTCGTCGAGCATCTGCTGCAGCGCGACGTAGGGGATCGGCATGACGGCCTCGAACAGCGGGTCCAGCGCCTCGCGCACGGGCCCGAGCGCCTCGGCGTGCTCCTCGGCGGACCCGAACCCGACCATGATCACCGCGACCCCTGGCGCGAAGTGGTGCTGCTCGGGCACGAACGGGGCGGGCGGGGCGCAGATGCAGGCGATCCCCGGGCTGATGCCGGGCGGCAGCGCGCCGAACCCGTCGCGGGCGGTCCGGATCGCGTGCGCCGCACGGTCCTGCTCCACGAACATCAGCCCGAGGTGCACGATCGGGCCGACCTCGTGCAGCCGGAACTCGAACTCGGTCACCACGCCGAAGTTGCCGCCCCCGCCGCGCAGCGCCCAGAACAGGTCCGGGTGCTCGGTGGCGCTCGCGCGCACGCACCGCCCGTCGGCGAGCACCACCTCCGCCGACTCGAGGTTGTCGACCGACAGCCCGTGCAGCGGGGTGAGCCAGCCGAACCCGCCGCCCAGCGTCAGCCCGCCGACGCCGGTGTGGCTGACGGTGCCGGCCGGCACGGCCAGCCCGTGCTCCTGGGTCGCCGCGTCGAGCTGCGCGAGCTTCGCCCCGCCCCCGACCCGCGCCCGCCGGGCCCGCGGGTCGACGGTGACGGTGTCGAGCAGGCCGAGGTCGATCATCAGCCCGCGCTCGGGGACCGCGGCCCCCCAGTAGCCGTGCCCGCCGCCCCGGACCGCGACCTCCAGGCCGTTCGCCCCGGCGTGGGACAGGGCGGCCGCCACGTCCGCCGGACCGGCGCACCGGGCGATCACGGCCGGGCGGCGGTCGATGTCGCCGTTCCAGATCGCGCGCGCCTCGTCGTAGTCCGCGTCGCCGGGCAGGATCACGCTCCCGCTCATGGCGTCGCGCAGGTCGTCGATGGTGTGGGTCGTCCGGGTCATGGGGGCTCCCAGGTCGAGGTGGCTCGTCCGCCGCATGAGGAGGCGACTCGGGGCCCCCCTGATACGCACGAACGGCACCCCCGTCCACCAGGGGTGGACGGGGGTGCCGTTCGTGGTGCGGGGGTCAGGCCGCCGCGGCCACCGGGGCCGGCTCCAGGGCCAGCTCCAGCACCTCCGCGACGTCGGCGACCGGGTGGATCCGCAGCTCGCCGCGGATGCCCTCGGGCAGGTCGTCGAGGTCGGGCTCGTTGCGCTTCGGGATGATCACGTCGGTCAGCCCGGCCCGGTGCGCGGCCAGCAGCTTCTGCTTGACCCCGCCGATCGGGAGCACCTTGCCCTGCAGGGTGACCTCACCGGTCATGCCCACCGACGCCTTCACCGGACGCCCGCTCGCGAGCGAGGCCAGCGCCGTCGTCATCGTGACGCCCGCGCTCGGCCCGTCCTTCGGGACCGCGCCCGCCGGCACGTGGACGTGCAGCTTGCGCGCCGCCAGGTCACCGGCGAGGCCCTTCGACCGCAGGTAGCTCAGCGCGATCGACACGGACTCCTTCATGACGTCGCCCAGCTGGCCCGTGAGGATCAGCCCGGCCTCGCCGTCCATCGAGGTGGCCTCGATGAACAGGACGTCGCCACCGGCTCCGGTGACCGCCAGCCCCGTCGCGACGCCGGGCACCGAGGTGCGCTCCGCCGACTCCGGGGTGAACTTCGGCCGCCCGAGGAACGAGACGAGCGCGTCGGCGTCGATGTGCACCGGGCGCTCGACGCTCTCGTCGTCGAGCCGCACGGCCACCTTGCGCAGCGCCTTCGCCAGGCCCCGCTCCAGCTGCCGCACGCCCGCCTCGCGGGTGTACTCGGCCGCGATCATCGACAGGGCCACGTCGGTGAACTCCACGTCCGTGGCGTCCAGACCGGCCTTCTCGATCTGCCGGGGCAGCAGGTGGTCGCGCGCGATGGCGACCTTCTCCGCCTCGGTGTACCCGTCGAGCGTCACGACCTCCATGCGGTCGAGCAGCGGGCCGGGGATCGTCTCGAACTGGTTCGCCGTGGCCAGGAACAGCACGTCGGACAGGTCGAGGTCGACCTCGAGGTAGTGGTCGCGGAACGTGTGGTTCTGCGCCGGGTCGAGCACCTCGAGCAGCGC
>JAPLAT010000085.1 GCA_026393175.1 Pseudonocardiales bacterium | reverse complement strand
GACGTGTGGCCCAGCGTGGAGATCTGCCGGGTGACGGCCTCGACGACCGCGGGGTGGGCGTGGCCCAGCGCGTTGACGGCGATGCCGCCGAGCAGGTCGAGGTAGCGGCGGCCGGTGTCGTCCCACACCTCGGCACCGCGGCCGCGCACCAGCGCGATCGGCGGGGTGCCGTAGTTGTCCATCATCGCGGCCTTCCACCGCTCCGTGAGGCTCACGGGATCACCATCGTTCCGACTCCCTCGTGGGTGAACACTTCGAGCAGCACCGAGTGCGGCACCCGCCCGTCGATGACGTGGGCCTGCCCCACCCCGCCGCGCACGGCCCGCAGGCAGGCCTCCATCTTCGGCGCCATCCCGCTCTCCAGCGCCGGCAGCATCGGCTCCAGCTCGTCGGCCGTCAGCTCGCTGACCAGCGACGCCGGGTCCGGGTAGTCCTGGTAGAGCCCCTCGACGTCGGTGAGGACGACGAGCTTGGCGGCGCCCAGCGCGGCGGCGAGCGCGGCCGCGGCGCTGTCGGCGTTGATGTTGTAGACCTGCCCGTCGACGTCCGGGGCGATGCCGGCCACGACCGGGATCCGCCCGGCCCGCACGATGTCGAGCACGGCGTCCGGGCTCACCTCGACCACGTCGCCGACGAGCCCGATGTCGACGATCTCGCCGCCGACGAGCGCCGTCCGCTTCTCGGCGGTGAACAGCCCGGCGTCCTCGCCGGACAGGCCCACCGCGTAGGGGCCGTGCTGGTTGATCAGGCCGACCAGCTCGCGGCCGACCTGCCCGACCAGCACCATCCGCACGACGTCGATCGTCTCCGGGGTGGTGACGCGCAGCCCGCCGCGGAACTCCCCCGGCAGCCCGAGCCGGTTGAGCATCGCGCTGATCTGCGGCCCGCCGCCGTGCACCACGACGGGGTGGATGCCGGCGAGGCGCAGGAACACCATGTCCCGGGCGAAGGCCTGCTTGAGCTCCTCGTCCACCATCGCGTTGCCGCCGTACTTGACCACCACCACGCGGCCGTGGAAGCGCTGCAGCCACGGCAGCGCCTCGGCGAGGATGGCCGCCTTCTCCCCGGCCCTGGCCAGGCGCGCGTCAGCTGGGATACGCACTGTTCTCCTCGACGTAGGCGTGCGACAGGTCGGTGGTGAGGATCTCGGCCTCGCCGTCGCCGAGCCCGAGGGCGACGGCCACGACGATGTCCGGGCCCGACAGGTCCACCGACGTGCGCCCGCCCGCGGCGACCCCGCCCACGCAGAGCGGCACGCCGTTGACGGCGATGTCGAGCCGGTCCGGGTCGACCGCGGCCGCGGAGTAGCCGACGGCGGCGGCGATCCGGCCCCAGTTGGCGTCCGAGCCGAACAGCGCGGTCTTGACCAGGCTGTCGCGGGCCACGGTCCGCGCGACGACCACGGCCTCGTCCTCCGTCGCGGCCCCGGAGACGCGCACGGTGACCCGCTTCGTCACGCCCTCGGCGTCGGCCTGCATGCGCCGGGCCAGGTCGCGGCAGACGTCGGTGAGCACCGCGGTGAACGCGGCCGGGTCGGGCCGCACGCCCGACGCGCCCGAGGCCAGGAGCAGCACGGTGTCGTTGGTGGACATCGAGCCGTCGACGTCGAGGCGGTCGAAGCTGACCCGGACCGCCGCGCGCAGCGCCGCGTCCAGCTGCGCGGCGTCGAGGTCGGCGTCGGTGGTGAGCACCGAGAGCATCGTGGCCATCGAGGGGGCGATCATCCCGGCGCCCTTGGTGAGGCCGCCGACCGACCAGCCCTCCCCCGACGTGCCGAGCGCCTGCTTGTCGACGGTGTCGGTCGTCATCACGGCGGTGGCGGCGGCGGTGCCCGCCGCGGCGTCCGCGGCCAGCGCGGCGTGCGCCTTCTCCACCCCGGCCAGCACGGTGTCGCGGGGCAGCTGCGCGCCGATCAGGCCGGTGGAGCAGACGGCCACTTCGATCGCGCCGCAGCCGAGCAGCTCCGCGGCCCGCTCCGCCGTGGCGTGCGCCGTCTGGAACCCCTGCGGGCCGGTGCAGGCGTTGGCGCCGCCGGAGTTGAGCACGACCGCGCGCAGCGCGCCGGTGGCGAGGACCTGCTCGGACCACAGGACCGGCGCGGCCTTGACCTTGTTGCGGGTGAACACCCCCGCGGCGGCGCGGCCCGGACCGTCGTTGACGACGAGCGCGAGGTCGGGCGCCCCGCTGGACTTGATCCCGGCGGCGACGCCCGCGGCCCGGAACCCCCGCGGCCCCACCACGCTCACGATGCGCCCTCCGACGAGCTCCGGGCGGTCACGGCGCCACCCCGTTCAGCGGGAGACCGGCCGTCTCGGGCAGCCCGAGGGCCAGGTTCAGGCACTGCACCGCGGCGCCCGCCGTGCCCTTGGTGAGGTTGTCGATCGCGGCCACGACGATCAGCCGCCGCGCGTCGCCGTCCACGGCGACCTGCAGGTGGCAGGTGTTGGCGCCCAGCGTCGCGGCCGTGGTGGGCCAGACGCCCTCGGGCAGCAGGTGCACGAACGGCTCGTCGGCGTAAGCCTTCTCGTACGCGGCGCGGACGTCGGCGACCGGCGCGTCGGTGCGCGCGGAGCAGGAGGCGAGGATGCCGCGGGGCAGCGGCGCGAGCACCGGGGTGAAGCTCACCCCGACGGCCGTGCCGGCGGCGGCGGAGAGGTTCTGCACCATCTCGGGGGTGTGCCGGTGCACCCCGCCCACGCCATAGGCTGACAGCGACCCCATCACCTCGGCGCCGAGCAGGTGCGGCTTGAGCGCCTTGCCCGCGCCGGAGGTGCCGGTGACGGCGGTGACGACGACCTCGGGGTCGCACAGGCCCGCGGCCAGGGCCGGGACGAGCGCGAGGCTGACGGCGGTCGGGTAGCAGCCGGGCACCGCGACCCGCCGGGCGCCGCGCAGCGCGGCGCGGGTCCCGGGCAGCTCGGGCAGGCCGTAGGGCCAGGAGCCGGCGTGCCCGCCCCCCTTCCCGTCCGCGCCGTACCAGCGGTCCCACGCAGCGGCGTCGACCAGCCGGTGGTCGGCGCCGCAGTCGATGACGACCGTGTCCTCGCCCCGCTCCGCGGCCAGGGCCGCC
>JAPLAT010000361.1 GCA_026393175.1 Pseudonocardiales bacterium | reverse complement strand
CGAGCGGCACCCACGCCCCGAGCCGCTGGGCGATCTTCGGGTTGGTGGACAGCCCGCCGCCGACCCACACGTCGAAGCCGGGGCCGTGCTCGGGGTGCTCGACGCCGATGAACGACACGTCGTTGACCTCGTGGGCCACGTCCTGCTGCCAGGAGATCGCGGTCTTGAACTTGCGCGGCAGGTTGGAGAACTCGGGGTTGCCGACGTACTTCTCGATGATCTCGTCGATCGCCGGGCGCGGGTCGATCGGCTCGCCGGCCGCGACCCCGGCCACCGGGGAGCCGAGGATCACGCGCGGGGTGTCGCCGCACGCCTCGGTGGTGAGCATGCCCAGGCCCTCGAGCTTGGCCCAGATCGCCGGCATGTCGACGATGTCGATCCAGTGGTACTGGATGTTCTGCCGGTCGGTGACGTCGGCGGTGTCGCGGGCGTAGGTCTGCGAGACCTCACCGAGCGCCCGGAGCTGCTCGGTGGTCAGGGCGCCGCCGTCGAGCCGGACGCGCAGCATGAAGTAGGAGTCGTCGAGCTCCTCGGGCTCCAGCGCGGCGGTGCGGCCGCCCTCGATGCCGGGGCGGCGCTGGGTGTAGAGCCCCCACCAGCGCATCCGGCCGCGCAGGTCGGCCGGGTCGATCGAGTCGAAACCGCGCTTGGCGTAGACGTTCTCGATCCGCGCGCGGACGTTGAGCCCGTTGTCGTCCTTCTTGGTGCGCTCGTTGGGGTTGAGCGGCTCGCGGTGGCCGAGCTTCCACTGGCCCTCCCCGCGCTTGCGCTTGACGGGCTTGGCGGCGGGTGTCGGAGTGCTGGGGGGCACGGCGGGAGCCTCCGGGCTGGGGACGGCACCGCGGCGGCAGGGTGGTGGCGCGGCGCGTCGGAACGGGTTCGGGACGGGGCGGGTTCAGCGCGCGCGGTGACAGATGGCGCTGCTGACGCGCTGCAGGTCCACGTGGCGGCGTGCCACGAGACGCATCGCCAGGGCCCGGATCACGGGTTCAGGGTGCCACTTGTCCGGCCCGTGGGCCAACGGCGTCCGCATGCTGGGAGGCGGGTCACACGTCAGCCGGCGGCGCGGTACCCCGCGGCCGGGGCCGGCACCGCCCAGCCGGGCACGTCCACCGGGTGCGCCGCGACGAGGTCGCCCGCCTCGTGGCCGGCGCTGCCGGCGTCGATCCGCAGGACGGCGTCGGCCGTGGCCAGCGCGGTCTGCGCGCCCGCGCCGCGCGCGAGCGGCACCGCGGTGCCGTCGCCGGGCAGGGCGAGCAGCACGTACTCCTCGACGTCCGGCCGGCTCGGGACGGGCCCGCGCAGCCGGACGTCGACGGTGCGGGGCCGCTCGGGCAGGCGCCGCTGCAGGTCGGCGAGCAGCGGCAGGGCGAACAGCTCGACGGTCAGCGCGGCCGCGACGGGGTAGCCGGGCACGCCGATCACCGGCACGGCCGGGCGCGTCGCGGACGGGCGCACGACGCCGAGCAGCACCGGATGGCCCGGCCGCACCGCGACCCCGTGCACGACGACCGTGCCCAGCCCGCGCACCACCCCGGCCGTGTGGTCGTCGCGCCCGGCGCTGGAGCCGGCGAGCACGAGCACGAGGTCGGCCGCGGCGTCCCGCACGGCGGCCGCGATCAGCGCGGGGTCGTCCGGCCGGATCGGGGTCACGGTCACCGCGCAGTCCCGGGCGCGCAGCGTCGCGGCGAGCATCGGCGAGTTGGTGTCCAGCAGCTCCCCGGGCGCGAGGTCGGTGCCCAGCGGGCGCACCTCGTCGCCGGTCGGGACGATCGTCACCCGCGGGCGGCGGCGGACGTCGAGCGTGCGCAGCCCGCCCGCGGCCGCGGCGGCCAGGTCGGCCGGGCGCAGCACCCGCCCGGCCGCGACGAGCTCCGCGCCCTCCCGCACCGACTCGCCGACCGGCCGGACGTGCCGCCCGGCCGGAACGGGCCCGGGCAGCGCGACGGACCCGTCGGGCCGGCGGCGCAGGTGCTCGCGCGGGACGACGGCGTCGCGGCCGGGCGGCAGCGGGTCGCCGGTGTCGACCACGTCGAAGGCGCCCGCCGCGACCGTGCCGGAGGCCGTGTCGGCCGCGCGGACGGCGATCCCGTCCATCGCCGCGGACGGGACGGCGGGCACCGAGCACCGGGCGTGCACCGGCCCGGCCGCCACCCGGCCCGCCGCGTCCGCCACGGCGACGGCCTCGGTGCCCACGGTGGCGGGACAGCCCGCCGCGGCGAGAGCGGCCCGCCACGCGGCCGTGGCCGCCCCCGGCGCCGGTGCCATCAGACGACCTCGACCTCGACGCGGGTGTCGGAGAACGTCGGGGCGTTGCCCAGGTCGGCGAACCGGAACGGGTTGACGGCGTTGACCGTCGCGTCGTCCTTGGCGTTCTTGCGCCACGCCCCCATCGGCGACATGGCCACGCCCGGCGCGATGTCCTCGCTGACCTCCGCGAGCGCGACGAACTGGCCGCGGTCGTTGAACACCCGCACGTACTGCCCGCTGGTGATGCCGCGCTCCTGGGCGTCCTGCGGGTGCAGGACGACCTTCTGCTCGCCCTGCACGCGCTTCTGCTTGTCCTGGTCGCCCGCGCTGGAGTTGAGGTAGGCGTGCGACTTGGGCGAGATCAGGTTGAGCCGGTA
>JAPLAT010000380.1 GCA_026393175.1 Pseudonocardiales bacterium | reverse complement strand
CCGTCGGACGCTGCCCGCCCGACCGCACCGGCACGGGACGACAGCTCCGCCCCGTCCCCGCGCGACAGCCGGGTCGTCGAACGGTTCGCGTCCATCGGGATCGCCGCGGCGGTGTTCGTCGACGACGTCCACTTCGTGCAGAACCCGGCCGCGCTGGCGCTCCTGGCCGACCTGTTGAGCAGACCGATACCCGGCATCCGCTGGTTCATCGGGACCCGGACACACCTCGCGATCGGATCGACCCGCCTCGTCGTCGCGGGGGAGGCGGCCGTCATCGACGCGGCCGCGCTGCGGTTCAGCGCCTCCGAGGCACGGGAGTTCTTCGACCAGTCGCCCGGCACCCGGGTCCCGGAGTCGGAGCTGGCCGCCATCACCGAGGCCACCGAGGGCTGGCCGGCGGCGCTGCAGCTCTACCGCCTCGCCCGGTCGTCCGGGGATCTCCTGCCGGGGTCCTGGCGAGGACAGGTGCGGGGGAGCGGGCAGCTCACCGACTACCTGAGCGAGAACGTCCTCCAGTTCCAGGAGCCCCGCGTCCGCGACTTCCTGCTCGCGACCTGCGGTCTGGAGCGGATGTGCTCGAACCTGTGCGACGCGATGCTCGACCGCTCCGACTCCGCCGACGTCCTCGCGCTGCTCGAACAACGCGGTCTGTTCGTGCGGCGACTCAGTTCCGCGGACGGCTGGTTCACTTACCACACCGTGTTCTCCACCTTCCTGCGCGACCAGGCCAGACGGATCGATCCGCACCGGGTGCGCGACCTGCACGAGCGCGCCGCGCACTGGTACGACGCGCACGGGCACTTCGAGGAGGCCCTGCGCCACTACGCGACCGCCGCCGACCTCCCGAGAGCCGCCGACGTCTTCGACCGCTGGCTCGAGACCCTCATCCCGAGCGGACACATGGTCACCGTCGAGCGCTGGCTCGACGTGTTCAGCCCGGACGTACTGGTCCGGTTCCCCAACCTCATGGTCAAGGTGCTGTGGGCACTCGCGTTCCTGTCCCGGCACCAGAAGCGGGACGAGATCCTCCGCCTCTGGGCGACGACCCCGAGGACCAGGGCGGCCGGTGACGCGGCCGACCCGGCCGTCGTCCGCGGTGTGATCGACGTGCTCTCGGACGACCTCATCGAGTCCGAACGCTTCTTCGCCGGCATCGACCCCGGGACCGAGGACAAGCCGAGCCGGTTCCGCACGTTCGAGCTCGGCGTCGTGTGCAACGCCCGGGGGTACCGGTACCTCGCCGAGGGAGATCTGCCCAAGGCGATCGAGGTCCTCTCCCTCGGGCGGCGGCTCAACCTGCGCGTCGGGTCGATGTTCGCGCTCGCCTACTCCACCGGGAAGACCGCCCTCACGTTCATGGCCCAGGCCCGCCTCCCGGAGGCGCTGGAGCTCTGGGAGACCACCCGCCGGGAGACGATGCAGCACCTGGAGGGTTCACTGGCCGAGGCCTGCCTGGTGAGCGGCCACATCAGCGGCCTCTACGAGGCCGGCGCCCACGACCAGGTGCTCAGGGAGTTCGCCGAGTTCCGCGAGCTCATCGAGATCGGCGCCATCCACGACTACCTGGTCCTGGCGCACCGCTCCGTCGCCCGCGTCCACGCCCACCGGGGAGATCCGGGCGCTGCTCTGGCCGTCCTCGAACGAGGCCAGGGACTCGCGCACGCCCACCAGTGGCCGCGCGCGGCACGGTTGTTCGTCCTGGAGAGAGCGCGCCTCGAGGTGCTGGACGGACGGGTGGACGCCGCCCGGCTCATGCTGGCGGCCGGCGCGGGCACACCCGGCCACGCGACGGTGCGATGCTCCGAGGAGATCGAGGACGAACACATCGCGACGGCCCGCCTCCAGCTCCACGGCGGATCCGCCGATCGAGCGCTGGAGACGCTCGCCCCGGCCGTGCGCGCGGCCGCGCGCCACGGGAGGCGACTGCGACAGACCAAGCTTCTGACACTCGCGGCGCTCGCCCACCACCGCCTCGGCGACCGCCTCACCGCCCACCGCCGGCTCGCCTCCGCACTGGACGTCGCGGAACTCGGCGGGTGTCGTCAGGGGTTCCTGGACGAGGGTGCGGAACTGCTCGACCTCCTCGACGCGCACCGGCGATCGGTCCGTGACGCGCCCGACGGGAGCGCGGCCGGCGCGCAGCGGCGGTTCATCGACTCGATGGTCCCGGAGCCCGACGAGAAGACCGTGCGGCCCGAGCCCGGCCACGCGACGTCGGCGGTGCGGGTGGAGCTGACCGAGCGGGAGGAGGAGATCCTCGTCATGCTCGGCAACTCGATGACGAACGCGGAGATCGCCGCGGCCACGTTCGTCACCCAGGACACCGTGAAGTACCACCTCAAGAACATCTACGCGAAGGTCGGTGCCCGGAACCGCATCCACGCGCTGCGCATCGCCCAGCAGCGGGGCTACTGCTGACCGACGGCGTGATC
>JAPLAT010000061.1 GCA_026393175.1 Pseudonocardiales bacterium | reverse complement strand
CGGGTCGGTGTACCAGCGGTCGCCCTCCTCGGGCGTCGTGGCGTACTGCTCCTTGAACACGTCCGGGATGTAGTCGAACATGAACCGCTTGCCCTCGGAGTTCTTGAGGATGCCGCCGTCGCCGCGCACCGACTCCGTGACGAGGATCCCCTTCACCGAGGGCGGCCACACCATGCCCGTCGGGTGGAACTGCAGGAACTCCATGTTGATCAGCGTGGCGCCTGCGCGCAGGGCGAGCGCGTGCCCGTCGCCGGTGTACTCCCAGGAGTTGCTCGTGACCTGGTAGCTCTTGCCGACCCCGCCGGTGGCGAGCACGACGGCCGGGGCGTCGAAGCGGACGAACTGCCCCGTGGAGCGGTAGTAGGCGAACGCGCCCGCGATCTTCCCGTCGGTCTTGAACAGCTCGGTGACGGTGCACTCGTGGAAGACCCGGATGTTCGACTCGTAGTCGCCGGTGGCCGCGTAGTCCTCCTGCTGCAGCGAGACGATCTTCTGCTGCAGGGTGCGGATCAGCTCCAGGCCGGTGCGGTCGCCGACGTGCGCCAGCCGCGGGTAGGTGTGCCCGCCGAAGTTGCGCTGGCTGATCTTGCCGTCCTTGGTGCGGTCGAACAGCGCGCCGTAGGTCTCCAGCTCCCAGACCCGGTCCGGGGCCTCCTTCGCGTGCAGCTCGGCCATCCGCCAGTTGTTGAGAAACTTCCCGCCGCGCATGGTGTCGCGGTAGTGGACCTGCCAGTTGTCGTTCGGGTTGACGTTGCCCATGGCGGCCGCGCAGCCGCCCTCGGCCATCACCGTGTGCGCCTTGCCGAACAGCGACTTGGAGATGATCGCGGTGCGCTTGCCCTGGGCCCTGGCCTCGATGGCCGCGCGCAGCCCGGCGCCGCCCGCCCCGATGACGACGACGTCGTACTCGTGCTTCTCGATGTTCTCGGTGCTCTCAGATGCAGTCATGCCTGTCACCCCACGATCCGCAGGTCGCTGATCCAGCCGGCCGCGACGGCCATGACGTAGAAGTCCGTGAGGGCCAGCGTTCCCAGTGTGAGCCAGGCGAGCTGCATGTGCTTGGCGTTGAGCTTGGAGACGAAGACCCAGGCCTTGTACCGCGACGGGTGCTGGGAGAAGTTGTTGATCCGGCCGCCGACGATGCTGCGGCAGGAGTGGCACGAGATCGTGTACGCCCAGAGCGCGACGACGTTGATCAGCAGGATGATGCTGCCCAGGCCGATGCCGGTGGTGAAGGCGAGCACCATGTCGTAGGTGTTGATCACCGAGATGATCGCGGCGGCGTAGAAGAAGTAGCGGTGCAGGTTCTGCCCGAGCAGCGGGAAGCGCGTCTCGCCCGTGTACTTGCGGTGCGGCTCCGCGACGGCGCAGGCCGGCGGCGAGAGCCAGAAGGCCCGGTAGTAGGCCTTGCGGTAGTAGTAGCAGGTGAGGCGGAACAGCAGCAGGAACGGCAGCGTCAGCGCCGCGTAGGGAAGCCACCAGACGTCGGGCAGGATCTGTCCGAAGTGCGACGCCTCCGGGATGCAGCCCACCGAGAAGCACGGTGAGTAGAACGGCGTCAGGTAGTCGTACTCGGCGACGTAGTAGTTGTCCTGCTGGAACGCCCGCACGGTCGCGTAGACGACCCAGGCCGTCAGCCCGGCGAAGTTCAGCAGCGGCGGCAGCCACCACCGGTCGGTACGGAGCGTCCTGGCCGAGATCTGTGCCCGGCCCGAGGACGCGTCTGTGGTGGATGACACGTCAGTGGGTCCTCATCTTCCGCGAACGGGAACTGTGCGGAGAGTACGACGGGGATCACAGCGTTGCCGCCACGGGTCGGGAACAATTCGCGGGTCGAGACGGAGAACACACCCGGGCGCGCGGAGAGGTGCTCGCACACCTCTCCGCGCGCGGCGGACGGGTCAGCGCCGCGTGGTCGCGGCCAGGTAGTCGCGGTTGAGCTGGGAGATCACGTCGAGCGGGATCTCCTTCGGGCACGAGACGGCGCAGGCCCCGGTGTTGGTGCAGCCGCCGAACCCCTCGGCGTCGTGCTGCTCGACCATCCGCACCACGCGCTCGTGCCGCTCCGGCTGCCCCTGCGGCAGCTCACCGAGGTGGGTGATCTTCGCGCCGAGGAACAGCGACGCGGAGCCGTTCGGGCAGGCGGCCACGCACGCCCCGCAGCCGATGCAGGCCGCCGCGGTGAACGCGCGGTCGGCCGCCGCCTTGGGCACCGGCGTGGCGTGCGCGTCGGGTGCGGAGCCGGTGGGCGCGGAGACGTAGCCGCCCGCCTGGATCACGCGGTCGAACGCGCTGCGGTCCACGACCAGGTCCTTGACAACCGGGAACGCGGCCGCGCGCCACGGCTCGATGGTGATCGTCTCGCCGTCACGGAAGTGCCGCAGGTGCAGCTGGCAGGCCGTGGTGGCCTTCTCCGGGCCGTGCGGGTGGCCGTTGATGACCATCGCGCAGGAGCCGCAGATGCCCTCGCGGCAGTCGTGGTCGAACGCCACGGGCTCGTCACCGGACAGGATGAGCTTCTCGTTCAGCACGTCGAGCAGCTCGAGAAACGACATGTCCTCGTCGGCGTCGTCGACCTGGTAGCCGACCATGCGGCCCTTGTCGTCGGCTCCGCTCTGGCGCCAGATCTTCAGGGTCAACTTCACTTGTAGCTCCGCTGGCTCGGGGTGACGTAGTCGAAGACCAGGTCCTCCTTGTGCAGGACCGGGGGCTCCCCCACGCCGGTGAACTCCCACGCCGCGGCGTAGGAGAAGTTCTCGTCGTCGCGCGCCGCCTCGCCGTCCTCGGTCTGGCTCTCCGCGCGGAAGTGGCCGCCGCAGGACTCGCTGCGGTGCAGCGCGTCCAGGCACATGAGCTCGCCCAGCTCCAGGAAGTCGGCCACCCGGCCGGCCTTCTCCAGCGACTGGTTGAGCGTGGCCGCCGAGCCGGGCACCTTGACGTTCTGCCAGAACTCGCGGCGCAGCTCGCTGATGAGGTCGAGCGCCTTGCGCAGGCCGTCCTCGGTGCGCTCCATGCCGCAGTAGTCCCACATGATGTGGCCCAGCTCGCGGTGGAACGAGTCGACGGTGCGCGTGCCGTCGATCGCGAGCAGCTTCTCGATGCGCTCGGTCACGGCGTTGGGCAGCACGAAGTACCCGTCGGCCAGGCCCTGCATCAGCGCGGAGGCGCCGAGGCGGTTGGCGCCGTGGTCGGAGAAGTTGGCCTCGCCGATCACGAACAGGCCCGGGATCGTCGACTGCAGGTCGTAGTCGACCCACAGCCCGCCCATCGTGTAGTGCACCGCGGGGTAGATCCGCATGGGGACCTCGTACGGGTCCTCGCCGGTGATCCGCTGGTACATCTGGAACAGGTTCCCGTACTTCGCCGCGACGGCCTGGCGGCCGAGCCGGGAGATGGCGTCGGCGAAGTCGAGGTAGACGCCCAGCCCGGTCGGGCCGACCCCGCGCTTGGCGTCGCACACGGCCTTGGCCGCCCGGCTCGCGATGTCGCGGGGCACGAGGTTGCCGAACGCCGGGTACTGCCGCTCGAGGAAGTAGTCGCGCTCGTCCTCGGGGATGTCGCCGGGCGCGCGCACGTCGCCCATCTCCTTGGGCACCCACACCCGGCCGTCGTTGCGCAGCGACTCGCTCATCAGCGTGAGCTTGCTCTGGTGGTCACCCGACACCGGGATGCACGTGGGGTGGATCTGCGTGTAGCAGGGGTTGGCGAACAGTGCGCCCTTGCGGTGCGCGCGCCAGCTCGCCGTGACGTTGCAGCCCTTGGCGTTCGTCGACAGGTAGAAGACGTTGCCGTAGCCGCCCGACGCGAGCACGACGGCGTCGGCGAGGTGCGTGGTGATCTCGCCGGACACCAGGTCGCGGGCGATGATGCCGCGCGCCCGGCCGTCCACGACGACGAGCTCGAGCATCTCGTGGCGGCTGTGCATGGTGACGGTGCCGGCGTCGATCTGGCGCTCGAGGGCCTGGTAGGCACCCAGCAGCAGCTGCTGGCCGGTCTGGCCCTTGGCGTAGAACGTGCGGGAGACCTGCGCGCCGCCGAAGGAGCGGTTGTCGAGCAGGCCGCCGTACTCGCGGGCGAACGGCACGCCCTGGGCGACGCACTGGTCGATGATCTGCACGCTGATCTCGGCCAGGCGGTGCACGTTGGACTCCCGGGCGCGGAAGTCGCCGCCCTTGACGGTGTCGTAGAACAGCCGATGCACGCTGTCGCCGTCGTTGCGGTAGTTCTTCGCGGCGTTGATGCCGCCCTGGGCGGCGATGGAGTGCGCGCGTCGCGGGCTGTCCTGGTAGCAGAAGCTCTCGACCTGGTAGCCCAACTCGGCCAGCGTGGCCGCCGCGGAGCCACCGGCCAGGCCGGTGCCCACCACGATGACCTTCATCTTGCGCTTGTTCGCCGGGTTGACCAGCTTGACGCCGAAGCGGCGGCGCTCCCAGCGGGTCTCGATCGGCCCGTCGGGCGCGGCGGTGTCGACGATCGGGTCGCCGACGGTGAAGTCGGAATACATGATCAGCTCACCAATCCGAAGGTGACGGAGAGGGGCACGGCCAGGAAGCCGACGCCCAGGACGATCGCGATCCCCGAGGAGACCGCCCGCACGGCGCGGCGGTTGCGCTCGCTGGTGCGGCCGAACGACTGCAGGGCGCTCCACAGGCCGTGGCGCAGGTGCAGGGTCACGGCGACGACGGCCAGGACGTAGAACAGCGTCACGTACCAGCGCTGCGGCGCGAAGTCCGCGACGACGTTGGCGTAGACCTCGCCGTACTGCCCGTTCGGGTTCAGGGTCCCGGTCGTCAGGTCGAGGATGTGGTAGATGACGAACAGGGCGATGATCACCCCGCCCCAGCGCATCGTGCGGGTGGCGTAGGAGCCGGCGACCTTGTTCCCGGCCGCGTACTTGACCGGCCGCGCCCGGGCCGCCCGCCGGGCCAGCACCGTGGCCGCGGCGATGTGGGAGAGCACGGCGGCCAGCAGCGCGATCCGCACGATCCACAGCACCGTCTGCTCCGGGAGCGCGGGCTCGCCCACGACCCGCAGCCACTCGGCGTAGAGGTCGAGCGACTCCTGCCCGAAGAAGATCTTCAGATTGCCGATCATGTGCAGGACCAGGTACGCGAACATGACCGCGCCGGAGACCGCCATCACGTACTTGAGCTGCACCGACGACGGGCGCGGCGCCCGCCGGACGGGCGCGCGCTGAGCCAGGGACACCATGGGCGAAGGGTCGCCCGCGGGCGGGCCGATCGTCCAATGCATGACCCGCCCGTGATCCATAGCCGTTCGCTATCCCGCACGCGACGGCCCTGGTCAGCCGACCGCCCGCCCCGGCACACGTGCGCCGCTTCACGCCGCCCCCGCGAGTCGGGGCCCGGCCGTGCGCGAGTCGGGGCCCGGCCGTGCGCGAGTCGGGGCGTGAGCGTGCGCGAGTCGGGGGCTGAGTGCGCATGAATCGGGGCGCTGCCGCCCGGCCCGGCCGCCGGGACGGCCCCTGCACTGCACGCATCGGCAACGACCATCCGATGCACCTACGCTATGGGGCGTGACCCTGCAGCAGCTCGCGTACCTCGTCGCCCTGGCCGACGCGCGCAGCTTCACCCGCGCGGCCGACACCGTCGGCGTCGCGCAGCCGACGCTGTCCCGCCAGCTGCGCGCGCTGGAGGACGAGCTGGGCGCGCCGCTCGTCGACCGCGGCGGGCGGGAGGGCGTCACGCTCACAGCGGCGGGCGAGGTGGTGCTCCCCCTGGCCCGGCGGATGCTCGCCGACGCCGACAGCGCCCGCACCGGGGTCGCCGAGCTCGTCGGGCTGCGCCGGGGCCGGGTCCGGGTCGGTGCCACCCCGTCGCTGTGCATCGGCGTGCTCGCCGACGTCCTGCGGGTGTTCCACGAGCAGTACCCCGACGTCCGCCTGGAGCTGGTGGAGAGCGGGTCGCAGCCGCTGGTGCGGGCGCTCGCGCGCGGCGAGCTGGACGTCGCGCTCGTGATCGTGCCGCCGTCCGGCGTCGACCCCGCCCTGCACACGACGCCCCTGCTGCGCGAGCGGCTGTCGGTGGCCTCCCCGGCGCAGGGCCGCGCCCCGTCGTCCCGCGGGTCGATGTCGGTCCGCGAGCTGGCCCGCCGGCCCCTGGTCGTGCCGCGCCAGGGCTACGACGTGCGGGAGGCGACCCTGCAGGCCTACGCCGCGGCCGGGGAGACCCCGCGCTTCGCGGTCGAGGGCGGGGAGATGGACGCGGTGCTGCGCCTGGTCGAGGCGGGCACCGGCGTCGCCGTCGTGCCCGACCTGGTCTTCGCCGGGCGCCCCCGGCTGCGGCGCACCGTCCTGACCCCGCCGCTGTACCGGACGGTGGCACTGGCCCGCCGCGCCGACCTCGTGCCGACGCACGCGATGCGCGCGTTCCGGGACACCCTGCTGTCCTTCCTCGCCGACCTGTCCGCGGGCGGGGCGTTCCCCGGTGACGTGCAGGTCCTGCGCCGCCCTGATTAGCTGGCGCGGTGGCTGCTGATCTGCACTTCTACTTCGACCCGGTGTGCCCCTTCGCGTGGATGACCAGCAAGTGGGTGCGCCGGGTGCAGGCCGCCCGCGACTACGAGGTGGACTGGCGGTTCATCTCGCTGCGGCTGCTGAACGCGCACATCGACTACGACAGCCACTTCCCGCCCGAGTACGAGGCCGGCCACACCGCCGGGCTGCGGCTGCTGCGGCTGGCCGCCCAGGTCCGCGCCGATCACGGGCGACCGGCCGTCGCCGGCCTCTACGAGGCGCTGGGCACGGAGATCTTCGACCGCGACCCCGTGCCGGACGACAGCGGCGCCCGGCGCGGCACCGCGGAGTTCGTCGCCCCGGTGCTGGAGCGGCTGGGCCTGCCCGCCGGGCTCGTCGCGGCGCTGGACGACACGGGCCACGACGGCGTGATCCAGGCCGAGACCGACGAGGCGCTGGCCCTGACCGGCAAGGACGTCGGGACGCCGATCCTGCACGTCGACCCGCCCACCGGTGTCGCGTTCTTCGGCCCCGTGATCAGCCGCCTGCCCTCCGACGAGGAGGCCGTGCAGCTGTGGGACCACGTCCTGGGGCTCGCCCGGTTCCCCGGGTTCGCCGAGCTCAAGCGCAGCCTCCGGGAGCTGCCCCAGCTGCGCGGGCTCGGCGTGGCCGAGGACGAGGTCGGCCGGCAGGAGGACTGGCACGCGGGGAGCAGGCGGCAGAAGCGCTGACCGCCCGGCAGCCCTCGACCGACCTCCTCAGAGGACGTCGCGCAACGCCGCGAGGAACCCCTCCGGCTCGCCCCGGTGGACGTGGTGCCCGACCGGCAGGGTCACCAGCCGGGCGTCCGCCAGCACGTCGACGGCGGCGGCGAGCCGGTCCTGCGGCACGTGGCTGTCCGGGCCGCCGCCGACGACCAGGGTCGGGGCGGTGACCCGGGGGAGGTCGGCCCACCAGACCGGGTCGGGGTGGGCGATCTGGGCGCGGATCGCCGGGACGACCGGCCAGTCGAACGGCAGCGGCCCGTCCGGTCGCTCGACCGGCGGGCGGGGTGTCGGGTCCAGGGGCACGGTGTCCTCCAGCACGAGCCGCTCCACCCGGTCCGGGTGGCGCTCGGCGATCAGCAGGGCCACCAGCGCGCCCATCGAGTGCCCGACGAGCCGCACCGCCCCGTACCCGAGCCCGTCGAGCGCGGCGACGACGTCGCCGGCCATCAGCTCGTAGGAGTACTCCCCGGGCCGGCCGCTGGCGCCGTGCCCGCGCAGGTCCGGTGCGACCACCCGGAACTCCGGGGCCAGCGCGGCCGCGACGGCGTCCCAGTCCGACGCCTGCTCGCCCAGGCCGTGCAGCAGCACGACCGGTGGGGCGTCGGGCGGGCCGGACAGGTGGATCGCGAGGGTGGTGCCGCCGACGTCCAGGTCCCTGCGCTCGTCCACCGGCGGCAGGCTACGGACCCGGCACGGGCGCCGCGCCCGAGTTTCCGGCCCGGCGGGACCGTCAGTCGGCCGGGGGCTCGCCGAGCTCGTCGGTCTCGGCGCCGTGGGCGGCGAGAGCCTCGCGGACCACGCCGTAGGCGGTGCCGGCGCCGTAGCCCTTGCGGGCGAGCATGCCCACGAGCTTGCGGGCGGCGACCGTGCGCTGCTCGGGGGTGTCGGCGGGCAGGGTGCGGAGCTTGCGGTCGACCAGCTCGCGGGCCCGGCGTTCCTCGGAGCCGTCGTCGACCTCCGCGAGCGCCTCCCCCGCCGTCTCGTCGTCGACGCCCTTGCGGCGCAGCTCCTG
>JAPLAT010000459.1 GCA_026393175.1 Pseudonocardiales bacterium | reverse complement strand
GGTCGCGCGCCCGCGCGGACCCTCGGCGTCCTCGGCGGGATGGGGCCGCTGGCCACCGCGGAGTTCCTGCGCCTGCTCGCCGAGCGGCACCCGGCGGCGACCGACCAGGACCACCCGCGGGTCGTGCTGCTGTCCGACCCGTCGGTCCCGGACCGGACCGCCGCCCTGCTGGCCGGGGACGACGCGCCGCTCGCGCCCATCCGGGACGGGCTGCGCACGCTCGCGGAGTGGGGCGCGGACCTGCTGGCCGTGCCCTGCAACACCGCCCACGCCTACGTCGACCGGCTGCGGCCGGCGGTGCCCGTCGTGCACGTCGTCGAGGCCGCGCTGGACGCGGCGCAGCGGGCCTCCCCCGCCGGGTGCTGGCTGCTGGCCAGCACCGGCACCGTCACGACGGGGCTCTACCAGCGCCGGGCCCGCGCCCGCGGGTACCGCGTGCGGGTGCCGGACCCGGCGGAGCAGTCCGCCGTGCACGCGGCGGTGACCCTGGTCAAGGCGGGCGACCCCGCGGCCGCGGGCCGCGTCCTGGCCGGCGTCGTGGACACCCTGTGGCGCCGCGACCGGCGGCCGGTGCTGGCCGGCTGCACGGAGCTGCCGATCGCCTACGCCGCCGCCGGGCTGCCCGTGGCCATGCGGGTGTGCAGCCTCGAGGCGCTGGCCGACGCCTGCCTGGCCGCGCTCGCCGCGCCCGCGCCGGACCGCACGGCGCGCCCCGCCGGGACCCGGGCCGCCTGAGACCGGCCGCCCCGGAACCGGCCGCAGCAGAACCGGCCGCAGCAGAACCGGACTTCAGGGCCCGGCCGCAGCACCCGTCCCCCGGCCGTCCCGCCGGCCGGACCGACCTCCAGGAGGACCGATGGGACGCCCCCTCACCGACGTGCTCCGGCCCGTGACCATCCCGCCGCGCGGGCGGGTGGTCGTGCTGCCGCACGCCGGCGCGGGCCCGAACGCCCTGCTGCCGCTGCTCGGCCTGCTGCCGCCGGACCTGGAGCTGGTCGGGACGACCCTGCCCGGGCGCGAGCGGCGCTTCGCCGAGCCGTTCGCCGCCGTGGCCGCCGACCCGGACGGCCTGGTGCGCGCCGTGCTCGACGAGCTCGCCGCCCGCCCGGCCCTGCCGACGACGCTGTTCGGCCACAGCATGGGCGCCGCGCTGGCCGGGCTGGCCGCGCAGCGCGCGCCCGGGGCCTTCACCGCCGTCGTGCTGAGCTCCTACCCGCTGCCGGGCACCCCGGCGGAGCTGGCCGGGCGCTGGAGCGAGGAGCGGCTGCTGCGCGTGCTCGAGGCGGGCGGCGGCACCCCCGCGGAGGTGCTGGCGAACCCCGCGTGGCGCCGGCACGTCCTGGACCTGCTGCGGGCCGACCTCACGCTCGCGGTGCGGCTGGTGCACGCCGGGTTCGCCGGTCCGCTGGCGGTCCCGCTCGTCGTGCTCGACGGGGACAGCGACCTGCTGGTCGGCCCGCCGGACCACGACGTGTGGCGCTTCCGCGCCGGTGCGGGGCTGCGCCGCCGCGTCCTGCCCGGCGGGCACTTCCACCTGCTGGACCCGCGCAACCGCGACGCCGTGGTGGCCGAGCTCGTCGGGGGCGGCCCGGCCGCGGCGGCCGCCTGACCCGGGCAGGGCCTGACCCGGACACGGCCGAGGGGCCCCCGCCGTGCGGCGGGGGCCCCCGGTCGTTCCGGCGTCCGGCGGGGTCAGCGGCGCCCGGCCGGGCCCGCGGACACCGTCGGCGTCGTCCCGGCGGGCGGGCCGCCGAGCCGGTCGCGCAGCGCCATCGCCGGCCGCTCCACCAGGTAGTAGCTGGCGGTGGCGGCGAGCAGCGTCCAGGCGAGGACCTGCGGCCAGAACACCGCGAAGCTCCCCGCGCCCATCATGGAGCCGTTGAGGAAGTAGATCACCGCGATGTGCCAGAGGTACACGCCGTAGGAGACGCGGCCCAGGAACAGCACGACCGGGTTCGCGAGCACCGCGCGGGTGAGCCGCGAGCCGCCCGCCGCGGTGGCCAGGGGCAGCACCGCGAACAGCGCGAAGAGCAGCTGCCCGACCAGCTCGACGACCGCCTGCGCGGACCCGGGGTAGTTCGAGCTGCCCGGGTCGCCGACCGGCGAGACGGTCAGCAGCAGGTAGCAGGCCAGGGCGAGGCCCCAGCAGACCACCGGACGGCGGGAGAGCACGGCGTAGGCCGCGGGCAGCGGGCTCACGCCGGCCTCGGCGGCGGCGGTGAGCGCGGCCAGCGCCATGCCGAGCGCGATGAACCCGATCCACTTGGGCGCCCACAGCTGCTGGATCGGCCACATCCCCATCGACTCCTGGTGCACCCAGGCGGTGTAGGCGACGGCCACGACGACCGGCACGGCCAGCGCGACGAGGATGCGGCGCAGGCGGCGCGCCGCGTCGGCGGCCCCCCGGGCCAGCAGGTGCAGCCCGGCGGCCAGCAGCGGCAGCGCGAAGTAGAAGGCGATCTCGGTCGACAGGCTCCAGGTCTGCTCGGCGCCCGCGCTGGTCATCCGGCCCTCGTCGGAGTAGATCTGCAGCAGCAGCACCGGGCGCACGACGTCCCACAGCCCGGTCACGCTCTCCCGGTTCACCGTCAGCAGCGTGACCGTGATGAGCACCCAGTAGGCGGGCAGCGTGCGCAGCGCGCGGCGCCACAGGTACGGCCGCAGGGCCGGGCGGGCCGTGCCGGCCAGCGTCGACTGCGCGAAGGGCCGGTAGAGCAGCAGGCCGGAGAGGGTGAAGAAGATCGGCAGGCTGACCGTGAGCTGCTGGAGCAGCGCGGAGAAGTAGCCGCTGCCCGCCTGCTCGTAGCCGGGGTACTCGTCCCACCGGGTCTGGCCCGTCGCGAGGGCGACGTGCAGGGTCAGCACGCCGAGCGCGGCGAGCCCGCGCATGCCCTCGAGCTGGGGGAGGTGGCGCCGCGGCACCGGTGGGGCCGTCGCGGCGGGCGCTCCCGCGTCCTTGATGATCATGAAGACTCCCGGTGCGGGGTGAGGGGTGGGTCGGTCACCCGCAGTCCTATGCCGCGGCCGGGGGCGGCGTCTTCTCCCCGATCGCGCGCCCGCGCCGCGGGCGGCGGCGAGGGCAAGCGAGGAGACGAACCGGGCCCGCTCGCGGCGGACCCTGGCGACCATGACCCAGACCACCAGCACCCCCACCGTCCTCGTCACCGGCGGAGGCAGCGGCATCGGCCTCGCCACCGCGCGCCGCCTCCTGGACGACGGCGCCCGCGTCGTCCTCGCGGGCCGCAGCCGCGAGCGGCTGTCCTCCGCGGCGAAGGAGCTCGACGCGGGCGACCGCGTGCTCACCGTGCCCACCGACGTCTCCGTGATCGGCGAGCTCGATGCCCTCGCCGAGCGCATCCGGTCGACGTTCGGCGGGCTCACCGGGGTGTTCGCCAACGCGGGCACCGCGCTCAACGCCCGGATCGGGGACGTCAGCCCCGAGGCGTTCACCGACGTGGTGTCCACCAACCTCACCGGCACCTACTTCACCGTCCAGCGCACCCTGCCGCTGCTCGCCGACGGCGGCGCGATCGTCCTCAACGGCTCGTGGCTCGTGCACCGCGGCATGGGCCCCGGCGCGGTCTACGCCGCCACCAAGGCCGCGATCCTCAACCTGACCCGCTCGCTCGCCTCCGACGTCGCCCACCGGGGCGTCCGCGTCAACACCGTGACGCCGGGGCACGTGCAGACCGAGATGTTCGACGCCGTCGCGCCCACCGCCGAGGTGCGGGCCTTCTTCGCGGGCCAGGTCGCGCTGGGCCGCGTGGGCGAGCCCTCGGAGATCGCCGAGGCCGTCGCCTTCCTGCTGTCGGAGCGCGCCTCCTACATCACCGGCCAGGAGCTCGTGGTGGACGGCGGGCTGACCACCGCCGTGCCGCTGTGATCGGTTTCGGGCTCTCCGAGGAGCACCGGGCGCTGCGCAAGACCGTCGCGGAGTTCGCCCGCACCGAGGTGGCCCCGGTCGCCGCCCGCAACTTCGAGGCCGCGGCGTTCCCGTACGACCTCGTGGCGTCCATGGGCCGGATGGGCCTCTACGGCCTGCCCTTCGGCGAGGACGTGGGCGGGCAGGGCGGGGACCTGTTCGGGCTGTGCGTGGCGCTGGAGGAGATCGCCAGGGTCGACTCCTCCAGCGCCGTGGCCCTGTCCGCCGGGGTGTCGCTGGGCGCGCTGCCCCTGGACCGCTTCGGCACCGCGGAGCAGCGGGCGGCGTGGCTGCCCGCGCTCTGCGCCGGCGAGGCGCTGGCCGCGTTCGGCCTCACCGAGCCCGAGGCGGGCACGGACGCCGGGGCGACCCGCACCCGGGCGGTCCTCGACGGCGACGAGTGGGTGATCGACGGCGCGAAGTCGTTCATCACCAACTCGGGCACGGCGATCACCCGGCTGGTGACCGTCACGGCCGTCACCGGGGAGCGGGCCGACGGCCGGCCGGAGATCTCCACGATCGTCGTGCCGTCGGGGACGCCCGGGTTCACGGTCGACCCGCCGTACTCGAAGGTCGGCTGGTGCGCCTCGGACACCCACGGCCTGAGCTTCGACGGGTGCCGCGTCCCGGCGGGCAACCTGCTCGGCGAGCGCGGCCGGGGGCTGGCGCAGTTCCTCACCGTGCTCGACGAGAGCCGGGTCGCCCTGGCCGCCGTCGGCACCGGCCTGGCGCAGGGCTGCGTGGACGAGTGCGTCCGGTACGCGCGCGAGCGGGTCGCCTTCGGCAGGCCGCTGGCCGCGCACCAGGCCGTGGCGTTCCGCATCGCCGACATGGAGGCGCGGGCCCACACCGCCCGGCTGGCCTGGTACGACGCGGCGTCCCGGCTGGTGGCCGGGGAGCCCTTCGCCCGGCAGGCCGCGGTGGCCAAGCTCGTGTCGAGCGAGGCCGCGATGGACAACGCCCGGGACGCCACCCAGGTGTTCGGCGGCTACGGCTTCCTCAACGAGACCGCGGTGGCCCGGTTCTACCGGGACGCCAAGATCCTCGAGATCGGCGAGGGCACCAGTGAGGTGCAGCGCATGGTGATCGCCCGGCACCTGGGGCTGGGCTGAGGCCCGGGCCGCGGGACGCGGCGACGACGAAGGGGCCCGGCCGGTGCGTGCACCGGCCGGGCCCTCGTCGTCGTGGGGGGTCCCGCTCAGGCGACCAGGCGGGCCCCCCGCTCGCGCAGCTCCACCTTGCGGACCTTGCCCGACATCGTCAGCGGGAACTCGTCGACGACCTGGACGTAGCGGGGCATCTTGTGCCGGGCCAGCCGGCCCGCGCAGAAGGACTGCACGGCGGCGACGGTCGGAGCCGCCGCGCCGGGCCGCAGCCGCAGCCAGGCCATGAGCTCCTCGCCCAGCCGCGCGTCGGGGACGCCGACGACCTGCACGTCGAGCACGTCGGGATGGGTGTGCAGGATCTCCTCGATCTCGCGCGGCGACACGTTCTCCCCGCCGCGGATCACCATGTCCTTGATCCGGCCGGTGATCCGCACGTGGTCGTCGTCGTCCATGACGCCCAGGTCCCCGGAGTGCATCCAGCCCTCGGCGTCGATCACCTCGGCCGTCCGCCCCGGCTCCTCCCAGTACCCCAGCATCACCGAGTAGCCGCGCATGCACACCTCGCCGGGGACGCCGCGCGGCACGGTCTCCCCGGTGCGCGGGTCGGCGATGCGGACCTCGACGTGCGGGCCCGGCGAGCCGACGGTCCCCGTGCGGCGCTCCATGCCGGCGCCGGGGCGGGTCTGCGTCGCCACCGGGGAGGTCTCGGTCATCCCGTAGCAGACGGTGAGGCCGTCGATCCCCATCCGCTCGACCACGGCCACCATCACCTCCCGCGGGCACGGCGCGCCCGACATGATCCCGGTCCGCAGGCTGGACAGGTCGTGCGCGGCGAGGTCCGGGTGGGCGAGCTCGGCGATGTACATCGCCGGCACGCCGTAGAGCGAGGTGCACCGCTCGCGCTCGACGGCGGCGAGCACCGCCCCCGCGTCGAACACCGGGCCGGGAAGCACGACGCACGCGCCGTGAGCGACCGCGGCGAGCGTGCCCATGACCATGCCGAAGCAGTGGAAGAACGGCACGGGCACGCACACCCGGTCCCGCGCGGTGTAGCCCAGCAGGTCCCCGACGGCGGCGCCGTTGTTGAGCACGTTGCGGTGCGAGAGCGTGGCGCCCTTGGGGAAGCCGGTGGTGCCCGAGGTGAACTGGATCGTCGCCGCGTCCCCGGGGCGGACCGCGGCGCTGGCAGTTGGCGCGTCTCGCGCGTAAGCGCCTTGCCGGCCTTCACGACGTCGTGCA
>JAPLAT010000516.1 GCA_026393175.1 Pseudonocardiales bacterium | reverse complement strand
CCCTGTGAGGCTGGTCTTCGCCGGCACCCCCGAGCCGGCGGTCCCGTCGCTGCGGGCGCTGCTCGGGTCCCGGCACGAGGTCGTCGCCGTCGTCACCCGGCCGGACGCGCGCGCCGGGCGCGGGCGGAGCACCGTGCGCTCGGCCGTCGGCGCCGTGGCGGACGAGGCCGGCATCCCCGTCCTGACGCCCGCGCGCCCGTCGGAGCCGGAGTTCCTCGCGGCGCTGCGCGACCTGGCCCCCGATTGCTGCCCGGTCGTCGCCTACGGCGCGCTCGTGCCGCGCGCGGCGCTGGACGTGCCGCGCCACGGCTGGGTCAACCTGCACTTCTCGCTGCTCCCGGCCTGGCGCGGCGCCGCGCCGGTGCAGGCCGCGCTGCGCCACGGCGACGAGGTCACCGGCGCGAGCACGTTCCGGCTGGAGGAGGGCCTGGACACCGGACCGGTGTTCGGCGTCGTCACCGAGGCGGTCGGGCCGCGCGACACCGCGGGCGACCTGCTCGGCAGGCTCGCCCGTTCGGGCGCCGACCTGCTCGTCGCCACCCTCGACGGGATCGAGGACGGCACCGTCGTGCCGGTCGCGCAGCCCGCCGAGGGGGTCTCGCACGCCCCCAAGGTCACCACCGCCGACGCCCGCGTCGACCTCGCCGCCCCGGCCGCCGCGATCGACCGGCTCGTCCGCTCGGTCACCCCGGCCCCGGGTGCCTGGTGCACCTTCCGCGGCGAGCGGCTCGGCCTCGGACCGGTGCGGCCGCTCGCCGAGGGGCCCGAGCTGAAGCCGGGGGAGCTGCACGTGGAGAAGCGCCGCGTGCTCGCCGGCACCGGCACGGGGCCCGTCGAGCTGGGCGAGGTGCGCCCGGTCGGCAAGCGCGCCATGCCCGCCCCGGACTGGGCGCGCGGCGTCCGCATCGACGACGGCGAGGTGCTGACGTGACCGCCCGCGCGCGCCGCGCCCGGGCCGGAGGTGCGCGGTGACCCGCCCCGGGCGCCGCTCCGGCACCCGGCGCAACCCCGGCCCGCCGCGGCGGCGGAGCTCCCCGCCGCGCCCGCCGGAGGTCGACGCCCCCCGCCGGGCCGCGCTGGACCTGCTCGACGCCGTGCGCACCCGCGACGCCTATGCGAACCTCGCGCTGCCCGCCATCCTGCGCCGCGCGCGGCTCAAGGACCGCGACGCCGCGCTGGCCACCGAGCTGGGCTACGGCACGCTGCGCGCCCGCGGCCTGCTCGACGCCGTGCTGGAGCACTGCATCGACCGGCCGCTGGCCAAGGTCGAGCCGCCGCTGCTGGACGCCCTGCGGCTGGGCGCCTACCAGCTGCTGCGCACGCGGGTGCCCCCGCACGCGGCCGTCGACACGACCGTCGAGCTCGTCCGGGCGGACGCCGGCTCGCGCCCGGCGGGGTTCGTCAACGCCGTGCTGCGCCGGGTCGGCGAGCACGACGAGGCCGCCTGGGTGGCCCGGCTCGCCCCCGACGCCGCGCAGGACCCGGTCGGGCACGCCGCGCTGGCCCACTCGCACCCGCGCTGGATCGCCCAGGCGTTCGCCGACGCCCTCGGCAGCACCGCCGACCTGGACGCCGCGCTGGCCGCCGACGACGCCCGGCCGGTCGTGCACCTGCTCGCCCGCCCCGGCGACATCACCGCCGAGGAGCTGGCGCTGGCCACCGGGGGCACCGAGGGGCCGTACTCGCCCTACGCGGTGCACCTGGACGCCGGGTCCGGCGCCGTCGGCGACCTGGGCGCGGTCTCCGACGGCCTCGCCGTCGTGCAGGACGAGGGCAGCCAGCTCGTCGCGCTCGCCCTCACCCGGGCGGCCACGGCGGGGCCGGACACCGGGCGCTGGCTCGACCTGTGCGCCGGCCCCGGCGGCAAGGCGGTGCTGCTCGGGTCGCTGGCCGCGATGGACGGCGTGGACGTCGACGCCGTCGAGTCGGGGGAGCAGCGGGCCGAGCTGGTCCGCCGGGCCGTCGACGGCCTGCCGGTCACCGTCCACCACGCCGACGGCCGGAACGCCCCGCTGCCCGACGCGGCGTTCGACCGGGTGCTCGTCGACGCCCCGTGCACCGGCCTGGGCGCCCTGCGCCGGCGGCCGGAGGCCCGCTGGCGGCGCCGCCCCGAGGACGTCGCGGGGCTGGCGAAGCTGCAGCGCGAGCTGCTCGTGGCCGCCTACCGGCACGTCCGGCCCGGCGGCGTGGTCGCCTACGTGACCTGCTCGCCGCACCTGTCGGAGACGATCGGCGTGGTCACCGGCACCGCACGCAAGCTGGGGGCGGAGGTGCTCGACGCCCGCGACCTGCTGCCCGGTGTGCCCGACCTCGGCCCCGGCCCGACCGTGCAGCTCTGGCCGCACCGCCACGGCACCGACGCGATGTTCCTGGCGGTGCTGCGCCGCCCCTGAGCGGAGCCCCCTCCGGCGAGCACCGCACAGACCCCGGGGCACCGCGCAGGGCGCCGGCGGTCTGCGCGGTGACCACCAGGTCTGCGCGGTGACCACGAGGTCTGCGAGGTGCCGCCGCGGGCCCGCACCGCGGCGGCGGCCGGGCCGCCATACTCGGACCGTGCCGCTCTCCCCGCTGGTGGGCCGCCGGGCCGAGCTGACGGCCCTGGTCGCGGCCTGCCGCTCCGGCGGGGTCACGCTGGTCACCGGCGAGGCCGGGATCGGCAAGACCCGCCTGCTCGACGAGGTCGCCGCGCGGGTGGGGGCCGGGGTGCTGCGCGGGCACGCGGTGCCCGGCGGCGGCCCGTTCCGCCCGCTGGTGGAGGCCCTGGTCCGGGCGGCGCCCGCCACGCTCGCCGACGACCCGCGGCTGGGCCCGTTCCGGGCCGTCCTGGCCCGGCTGCTGCCCGGCTGGCCGGTGCCGCCGCCGGCCGGCGCGCACGTCGTCGACCCCGTGGTGGTGCTCGGCGAGGCCGTCCTGGAACTGCTGCGCGTGCTGGCCGACGCGGGTCCCCGGACGCTGCTGCTCGACGACCTGCACTGGTCCGACCCCGACACGCTCGCGGTGCTGGAGTACCTGGCGGGCGCGCAGCCGCCGGTCCGGATCGTCGGGGCGGCCCGCGTCGACACCCCGGGGGACGGGCTGGCCGCGCTCCGGCGGCACCCGGACGTCGCCGAGGTGGCGCTGCCCCCGCTCACCGCCGACGAGGTCGCGGCCCTGGCGGGCCGGGTCGGCGGGGCGGTGCCGGGCCCGGACGTCGCCGCGCTGCTCACCGCCACCTCCGACGGGGTGCCGCTGCTGGTCGAGGAGCTGACCGCGGGCCTGGTCCACAGCGGCGGGCTGCGCCGGGAGGAGGGGCGGCTGACGGCGGCCGGTCCCCTCGCGCCGCGCGTGCCCGACCCGTTCGCCCGGCTGGTCGAGAGCCGCCTGGCGCTGCTCGCCCCCGCCGACCGCGACCTGGTCGTCGCCGCGGCGGTGCTCGGCCCGGAGCTGGACTGGGCGCTGCTCGGGCCCGCCACCGGTGCGGCCGAGCGGGAGGTGGCCGCGGCCCTGCGCGCGGCGGGCGAGGCGGGCCTGCTGGTCGAGGGCCCGCGCTGGCGGCACGCGCTGACCCGCGACGCCGTGCTCGCCACGGTGCACGGCCCCGAGCGGGCGGTCCGGGCCGCCGGGCTCGCCGCCTGCATGGACGCGACGGGCGTCGCCGCCACCCGGCCCGGCCT
>JAPLAT010000463.1 GCA_026393175.1 Pseudonocardiales bacterium | reverse complement strand
GGTGCAGCCGGTAGCGCAGCCGCTCCCCGCCGGGCACCTCCGCGGCCAGCGCCGCCTCGAACCGCGGGTCGGTGAGCAGCCGCGCGACCTCGTACTCGTCCTTGTAGGCCGTGAACCGGTGCAGCCCGCGCGCGACGGCCTCGCTGAACGCGGTGTCGGTGGTGACCGCCCGCTCGGCGCGCCAGGCCGCGAGCACGTCGCGGACGTAGGCCCGGGCGGTGCGCTCCCCCTGGTAGCCGACGAGCTGGGCGGCCCGGATGCCGACGAGCCTGCGGGTCTCGCCCGCCAGGTCGCCGAGGTCGCCGTCCCAGGTGGGCGGCGGCTCCGCGGACGCCGTGCCGGTGGCCGCCGCGAACGCCGCCGGGTCGGCGACGGCCACGCGGCCCCAGCGGAACGCCGCGGTGTTCACCGCGACGGCGACGCCGTTGAGCTCGATGGCCCACTCGATCGCCGCGGCGGAGAGCGGCAGCGCCCCCGACTGGTACGCGGCGCCGACGAGCAGCAGGTTGGCCGGCATCGCGTCGCCGAACAGCGCGTTCGCCGCGGCCTGGGCGTCCAGCGCGACGACGGCGCGGGAGCGGCCCGCGATGCGCTCCACGAGCCCCGCCACGTCGGGGGCGGTGACCGTCGCGTCGCGGACCATCGCGCCGGTCGGCACCGCGGCGGTGGAGACGACGGCGAGCGTGCGCTCCGGGTCGGCGTAGCCCAGGTACCGGGCGTCGGCGCCGACCAGGGCGTCGAAGGCGAGGTAGCAGGCCGCGGTGCCGACCCGGACGGCCGGGCCGAGCGCGGCGGCGTCGGCGGCGATCCGCAGGTGCGAGGTGACCGGGCCGGCCTTCTGCGAGAGCCCGGTCTGGTCGACGCCGTGCACGGCCAGCCCGTCGCGGACGGCGGCCGAGCCGAGCACCTGGTTGACGGTGACGATGCCGGTGCCGCCGATGCCGGCGAGGAACACGTCCCCGCCGGTCGGGTGCTCCACGTCCGGCACCGCAGGGGGCTCGCGCCGCTCGGGGCGGGCCGCCGGGGCGTCCTCGGGCAGCTCCACGGTGACGAACGACGGGCAGTCCCCGGCCAGGCACGAGTAGTCGGTGTTGCACGAGGTCTGGTCGATGCGGGTCTTGCGCCCGTACTCGGTGTCGACGGGCTGCACGGACAGGCAGTTCGACTTCACGCCGCAGTCGCCGCAGCCCTCGCAGACGGCCTCGTTGATGACGACGCGGGTGCGCCGCACCGGCAGCTCCCCGCGCTTGCGCAGCCGCCGGGACTCCGCGGCGCAGCGCTGGTCGTAGATCAGCACGGTGACCCCGGGGACGGCGGCGAGCGCGGTGTGGGCGTCGTCGAGCCGGTCGCGGTGCCACAGGTCGACGCCGGCGGGCAGCGGGGCGAGCGCCCGGTAGCGCTCCGGCTCGTCGGCGCACACCAGCACCCGCGCGACGCCCTCGGCCAGCAGCTTCGCCGCGAGCTGCGGCACCTCCAGCCCGCCGGAGGCGTCCTGCCCGCCGGTCATGGCCACGGCCCGGTTGTAGAGCAGCTTGTAGGTGATCGACACCCCGGCCGCGACGCACGCCTGCACGGCGAGCTGCCCGGAGTGGGCGAACGTGCCGTCGCCCATGTTCTGGAACATGTGCCGGGCCCCGGTGTAGGGGGCCTGGCCGATCCACTGGGCGCCCTCGCCGCCCATCTGCGTGATCGAGCTGACCTCGCTCTCGGGGCGGTGGGTCAGCGCCACCATCGCGTGGCAGCCGATCCCGCCGCCGGCGACGGCGCCCTCGGGCACGACCGTCGAGCGGTTGTGCGGGCAGCCCGAGCAGAAGTAGGGCGTGCGGCCGACGGGCAGCAGCTCGAGCGCGGGCGGCTCGCGGCGGGCCGGGGCGACGGCGACGCGGTCGCCGAGCACGCGGCGCAGCGGACCGGCGAGCGCGCCCGCCGTCAGCTCCCCCGCGACCGGGACCAGCGGCGCCCCGTCGGCGTCCGCCGAGCCGATGACGGCGGGCGCGTGGGCCGTGCCGTAGAGCACGTCGCGCACGGCCGACTCCACGAACGCGCTCTTCTCCTCCACGACGAGGACGGTCTCCAGGCCCTCGGCGAAGGACCGCAGCAGGTCGCGCTCCAGCGGGTGGATCATGCCCAGGCGCAGCAGCCGGATCCCGGCGCGCTCCAGACCGGCGTCGTCCAGGCCCAGGTCGCGCAGGGCCTGGCGGACGTCGGTGAACGCCTTGCCGCCCGCGACGATCCCCAGCCAGGCCCCCGGCGGGTCGACCTCGACCGTGTTGATCGGGTTGGCCGCGAGGAACGCCCGCAGCATCGCCCAGCGCGGCCCGTACATCTGCGCCTCGGCCTCCAGCGAGGCGGGCGGGGCGAGCATCGGGATCTGCCGGTACTCCCACGGCGCCCCGTCCCACTCGATCTCCGGGACGACGACGTCCACCTCCGGGGAGCCGTCGACGGTGTACACGCCGTCGGCCACGTCCGCGGTGATCTTCATGCCGACCCACATGCCCGACGCCCGCGACATCGCGATCCCGTACCGGCCCAGCCGGACGATCTCCTCGGCGGTGCCCGGGTAGAGCACGGGCAGCCCGTAGCCGGCGAGCGTGCGCTCGGAGATGCAGGGGATGGTGGAGGACTTGCAGCTCGGGTCGTCGCCCGCGAGGACCAGCACCCCGCCGCGCGGGTGCGCGCCGCACATGTTGCCGTGCCGGAACGGGTCGCCCGCGCGGTCGACGCCGGGCCCCTTGCCGTACCAGACGCCGACCGCGCCGTCGACGGTGCGCGGGTGGCCGGGGACCTCGACCTGGCTGCCCCAGACCGCCGTGGCGGCCAGCTCTTCGTTCACCGCGGGCACGAGCGTGAGCCCGGCGCCGTCCTGCAGCTCGGTGGCGCGGGCGAGGGTCTGGTCGAGCCCGCCGAGCGGGCTGCCCTGGTACCCCGACACGAACGACGCCGTGCGCAGGCCGGCCGCGGCGTCGGCGGCGTGCTGCTCCACGAGCATCCGCGCGATCGCCTGCACGCCGGTGAGCAGCACGGGGCCCGCCCCCGCGCGGTAGCGGTCGGCCAGCGCGAAGTCGACCGGCACGTCCTCCGTCGGACGCGAGTCCTGCACCGTCACGAGCCGCCTCCTTCGTCGGCCCGTGCGCGCGCAGGTGTGCCGGAACACCGCTGCGCGCGCACGAGCATGTCAGTGCACGTTCTCCAGTGCCGCCGACACCGTCGCCGCGGCCCTGCGGACACTCTGCACGACCGCGACCTTCCGCGCCCCCAGTACGCGCGAGGTCCCGCCGACGACGGAGATCGCCGCGACCGCGATCGTCCGCTCGCCGCGCCGCACCACGATGGGCGCCGCGACCGACGACATGCCCATCGTGTGCTCCTCGCGCGACGCCGCGTAGCCGTCGACCCGCACCTGGTGCAGCACCTGCCGGTAGCGGTTCGGGTCGACGATCGTGAAGGG
>JAPLAT010000365.1 GCA_026393175.1 Pseudonocardiales bacterium | reverse complement strand
CGAGCAGGGCCGGGTCCGCGACGTCCGGCCACGGGTCGCCGAGCACGCGGTGCAGGGTGGCGAGCCGGTCGCGCAGCCGCCGGGCGCCGTCGGTCCAGCGCAGCAGCCCCGTGCCCTCGGCCGCCAGCCCGGTGAGCAGGGCCGCGCGCAGCAGCGCCGGGTCGGGGTCGCGCAGCGGGCGCTCCTGCAGCACGATCGCGCCGAGCCGCCGGACGTGCCGGGCCACGACGTCCCCGCCCTCCCACACCGTCTCGTCCGCCTCCACCAGCAGCGCCGGGGCCGCGGCCACGGCCAGGTCCTCGTCGGCCGCGGCGGCCAGCCGGACCCGGCCGTGCTCCGCGCCCGGGGTGCGGTCGGCCACGGCGACGGCCAGCCACTCCGCGCCGGGGAAGGCCGAGGTCTCCACGGCGGTGCCCCCGGCCATGAGGTACACCCCGTCCTGCCCGGGACGGCGCCGGGCCAGCCGCTCCGGGTGGGCGAGCCCGACGACCAGGGCGGCCCCGGGCCGTGCGTCCCCGTGCCGTGCGTCGCCGTGCCGTGCGTCCTCGGGCCCGGCGCCGCGTCCGGATCGCAGCGGTGTCACCCCGCTGCGATCCGGGGACCCGCCGACCTCGCGCTCCCACCGCCGCACCTCCGCCCGCCACCGCCCGGCCGCGGGGGCCGTCCCGGACCGCAGGCGGCGCAGCACGTCGTCGGCGTCGGTGCCGTCGGCGAGGGTGTCGTCGTCGAGCAGGGCCACCACCTCGGCCGCCGCGCGGGTCCCGACCCGCTCCGCGCCGTCGAGCAGCGCCCGGGCGGCGCGGGGGTGCAGGCCCAGCTCCGCCATCCGGCGCCCGCGGTCGGTCACCCGGCCGGCCTCCAGCGCCCCGAGCGCGCGGAGCACCTCCCGCCCGGCGCGCAGCGGCCCCTCCGGCGGGGCGTCCCACCAGCGCAGCCCGCTGCCGTCGGGGGTGCCCCAGACGGCCAGGTCGAGCGCGAGCCGGGTGAGGTCGGCGGTGCGGATCTCCGGCTCCGGGTGGCGGGGGAGCAGCTCGCCCGCGGGCCAGCAGCGGTGCACCCGCCCCGGGCCCTCGCGCCCGGCGCGGCCCGCGCGCTGGTCGGCGACCGAGGCCGACACGCGGACGGTGACGAGCCCGGCCATGCCGCGCCGGTGGTCGGTGCGCGGCACCCGCGCCAGCCCCGCGTCGACGACGGCGCGCACGCCCGGCACGGTGAGGCTCGACTCGGCCACCGCCGTGGCCAGCACCACCCGCCGCCGCGGGCCCGGGGTCAGGGCCCGGTCCTGCTCGGCCGCGGGCAGCCGCCCGTGCAGCGGCAGGACGTCGACGGGCGACCCGGCCAGCGCGGCCGCGGTGCGCCGGATCTCGGCCACCCCGGGCAGGAACGCGAGCACGTCGCCGTCGCCGCCGTCGAGCGCGGCGCGGACGGCCCGCGCGACGCAGGCCTCGATCCGCTCGCCGCGGGCGGGCGGGTCGTGCCGGACCTCGACCGGGTACGTCCGCGCCGCGACGGTCAGCACCGGCCCGCCGAGCAGCCCGGCCACGTGCTCGGCGGCGACGGTGGCGGACGTCGCGAGCAGCCGCAGGTCGGGCCGCAGCCCGTCGCGGGCGTCGAGCAGCAGGGCCAGCAGCAGGTCGGCGTCGAGGTGGCGCTCGTGGCACTCGTCGAGCACCACGGTGCCGACGCCAGCCAGCTCGGGGTCCGCGGTCAGGCGGCGCAGCAGCAGCCCGGACGTGACGACCTCGACCCGGGTCCGCGCCGACGAGCGGCGCTCGCCCCGCACGGCGTAGCCGACGGTCTCCCCGACCGGCTCGCCCAGCAGCGCCGCCATCCGGGCCGCGGCGGCGCGGGTGGCGAGGCGGCGGGGCTCGGCGACGACGATCCGGCCGCCGCCCGCGGCGGCCAGCGCCAGCGGGACGAGGGTGGTCTTGCCGGTGCCCGGCGGGGCGACCAGCACCGCCGCCCCCGCGGCCGCCAGCGCAGCGGTGATCTCCGCCAGGTGGTCGCGCACCGGGAGGTCGGGGAGCTCGGGCAGGGTGAGCCCGGACAGGGGAGGCACTCGCATCGCGCCCCATCGTGGCCGGTGCGAGGATCGGGCGATGACCTGGCTCCCCCGCACGCTCGGCGTGCTCACCGCGATCTACGGCGCCACCACCCTCGTCCGCCCCGCCGTCTTCAGCCGGCCCGCGGGGCTCTCCGGCGACGAGCCGCCCGCGCCGGTCGGCATCCTCGTGCGCGCCGTCGGCGTCCGGGACGTCGCCAACGGCCTGGCCATGGCCCTTGCACCGGCCGGCCCGGCGCTGCGACTCGCGGTCGCGGCCCGGATCGCCGCCGACCTCGGCGACGCCACCGTGTTCGCCCTCTCCGACAACAACGACGCCGACGCCCGGCGCAAGGCCGTGGGCGTCGGCGTCGGGTGGGGCGCGCTCAACCTGCTGGGGCTGCTCGCCGCCCGCCGGGGCTGACCGGGGCGGGGTCGGGAGCCGTCAGACCCCGGCCTCGTCCTTCGCCAGGGCGGCGACGTGGGTCTGGGCCGCGGAGACGACGCCCGAGCGGTTCTTGTGCTGCTCCTCGAACGCGACGACGGCGGTCACGTCGTCCACCGAGCCCAGCTCGCGGACCGCGGCGATCGCCTCCGGGGCGGTCAGCCCCTCGTAGCCGGGGATCGGCAGCTCGGCGGCCGACAGCGCGCCCAGGTCGCGGCGGGCGGTGTGCACGCGCCCCGCGGTGGCGTCGGCGCCGTCGCGGCGGGCGACGCGCTCGGCCCGGGCCAGCGCAGCGTCCCGGCCGGCCGCGGCGACCTCGGCGGCGTCCGCCCCGATTCGGGTGACGGTGCCGGCGAACTCCTCGGCGCCCTCGCGGGCCTTCTCCCCGGTGCGGGTCACGGTGGCGACGGCGCGGTTGAACTGCTCGACGGCGAACCGGGTGGGCAGGCTCACCACGCGCGTCACACCGCCGGCCACCTTCTGCAGCGGGGTCGGGGTCAGCGCGGCGACGCCGCCCAGCGCGTGCTCGGCGAGGACGGTGGTCAACCAGTCGACGGTGGCGGTGTGCGCCTCGACGAGGTCGTCGGCCAGGCGCTCGAGGCCGGTGTCGTGCGCGTCACGGGCGAGCGTGCGGACGTAGCGGGCGCGATCGAGGAGCTGGTGCTCCAGGGTCAGGTCGCCGAGGAGTGCCTCGTCGACCGGCTGGGCCTGCTCGACGGTGGCCTTGACCAGCGCGAGGACGCGGCCGATCGCCGGGGTGATGACGTCGGGCACGGCGTCCAGGTCGTCGAGGGCGCGGCGCAGGCGGGTGGCGCGGCGGGCCGCGTTGGCGGCGTTCTGCTCCAGCTCGCGCTGCACGGCCGCGGTGCGGGCCTGCGAGACGCGGACGCGGGCGACCTGCTCCTCGGTGCGGGTGAGCTGCTCGAGGGCACGGAGCTGGGTGATCAGGGTCGGGGTGACCGTCCGGGTGTCCATGCCTACCGGGTGCCCGGTCACGCGGTGATCACTCTGTGTGCCGAACCACAGGCCGGTTCAGGACACCTCGTCCAGCCGCGCCCGGGCCCGTGCGGTGCGGGTCGCGGCGGCGCCCGAGTCGCGCACCGCGGCCTTCGCGTCGGCCTCCGCGGTGCGGGCCCGCGCCGCGGACTCCCGCTCGGCGTCGCGCGCGGCCTCCAGCTCCGCGACGAGCGCGGCGACGCGGTCGCGCGC
>JAPLAT010000606.1 GCA_026393175.1 Pseudonocardiales bacterium | reverse complement strand
AGGTTGGAGTACGCCTCCACCTCCGTGACCTGCACCGACCCGACGCGCACGGCGCCGCCGGTGCGCGGGTGCCGCACGGCCACCGGCAGCCGCCCGACGCGGACCTCGCCCAGCGTGATGTCCTCGGCGCCGCGCCGGTCGCCCATCACGCACTGGTACCAGAGGTTCACCAGCGCGCCGGTCTCCCCGCGGGCCAGCACGGCGAGCCGGGCCGACCGCGGCGCGGGAGTGATCACCGGGTCGCGGGTGACGTCCACCGGGTCCGGATCGCCCTCTGTGCGACGGTCGGCCAGCAGGCCCCGCGCGGCGAGCAGGTCGGCGAGGCGGGGCTGGGTGCGGTCGTCCGGCACGTCCTGCGGGGGCACCGGCGGCTCGCCGAGCGCGGCCCGGGCCTCGGCCTCGCCGCGGAAGTCGACCAGCCGCTCGGTGTAGTCGAGCGTGCGGCCCAGCAGTTGGCGGCCGGGGGGCTCGCGGAAGGCGGGGACGATGCGCCGCACCGTCTCCAGCTCGCTCGTCGGCGTCGGGACGGTGTAGCCCAGCCGCGGCAGCGTGCTGCGGTAGGAGCGCACGAGCAGCGAGGCCTCGATGAGGTCGCCCTCGGCCTGCCGGATGGCGCGGGCGGCGAGCTCGGCGGACGCGAGCCCGCCCTCGCCCTGCACGCGGTCGACGGCCAGGCGGAGCCGCCCGATGAGCTGCTCCTCGCTGACCCACGGGCTCGGGTCGTCGGTGCGCAGGCGCGCGACCAGGTCCTCGGCGGCCAGGATCGCGTCCAGCCCGCCCTTGACGGCGGCGTACCCCATGTCAGCCCCTCCCCGTGACGCTGCCGGTGCCGGCGGTGATCCGCACGGCCGTGCTGCGCGGCAGCCCGGCGACCCGGCCGCCGGTGTCGACGAGGAACGTGTCGACGCCGGCCGGGAAGCGGCGGTTCGCCACCACGAGCGCCTCCAGCACCTCGACGGGCACGCCGTCGACGGCCAGGTGCGCGGTGCCGTCGACGCCGGGGCCGGTGAGCTCCAGCCGCGCGCCGGAGGTGAAGCCCGCGCAGGCCAGCACCAGGCGGGCGGCGAGGTCGGGCCGGTCCGCGGTGCCGCGGCGCAGGCCGCGCACCTCGTCCGGGCGCGGTGCGCGCAGCGCCAGCACCAGGTCGGCGGCCTCCGGCGCGGCCGGCCGCACCCCGGTGGCCTGCGCGAGCGCGCCCGCCCAGTCCGGCCGGGCCGGGCCGAGCACGGCGAGGGTCGTGTCGAGGTCGGCGAGCGCGAGGGGCACGAGCACCGGCGCCGGGACGTCGACGTCCACCAGCCCGGCGGGCAGGTCGTGCAGCGTGCCGGGGCGGGACAGGGCGTCGAGCAGCACGCGGAAGACGCGCTGCGAGCCGGCGTGGTCCAGGGCGCGGATCACCGGTCCAGCTCCTCGAACGCGACGGCCGTCGGGGCGACCCGGGCCTGCTCGGCGGCGTCCTCGGTCGCCCGCCGCGCCGCCGTCGCGGAGCACAGCGCGTGCACCTCGCCGGTGAGCGCGTGCCCGGCCTCGGCGGCCCCGTCGCAGACCGCGGCGGCGAGGGCGGCGAGCCGGTCGTCGCCGGTGCGCATGGCCCAGCCCGGCGCGCCGTCCACCGTCACCCTGGCCTCGGTGACGAGCACCTCGGTGAGGTGGAAGCGCTCCTGCGCCACCGGCTCGCGGACCTCCAGGACGACCATGCCCACCTGTGGCTGGGCGTCGACGCGCACGTCGGCGCCCGCGGTGATGCGGTCGGCGAGGGCGACCAGGTCGGGTGGGGCGGCGTGCGCGAGCAGCTCCGCGCGTTCCTCGACTCTCACAGCAACCTCTTCCTGATGTGGGCGGACACGAAGTCGAAGAAGGCGACGCACACCCCGATCGTGATCAGGATCATCGCCATGTTCTGGTACTGGAACAGCCGGATCGCGGCATTGAGCTCGTAGCCGATGCCGCCCGCGCCGACGACGCCGAGGATCGTGGCCGCCCGGAAGTTGATCTCCAGGAGGTAGACCACGAAGCTGGCCATGATGGGCGTCGCCTGGGGCACGACGGCGTACCAGGCGGCCTGGCCACGCGTGGCGCCGAGCCCGGAGACGGCGTCCACCGGCCGCGGGTCGACGCTCTCCAGCGTCTCGGAGTAGATCTTGCCGAGGAAGCCGAGGTTGCCCAGCAGCAGCGCCATCACCCCGGCGAACGGCCCCAGCCCGACGGCCGCCACGAACAGCAGCGCGAAGATCAGCTCGGGGATGGTCCGCAGCGCGTTGAGGATCGGCCGGATCACCGCGCGCAGCGCCGGGTGCGGCGTGACGTTGCGCGCCGCGAGCACCCCCAGCGGCAGGGCCACCACGGCGGCCAGCGCCGTGCCGACGATCGCCATCCGGACGGTCTCCAGGATGGGCTCGACGAGGTCGGGCAGGATCGTCACGTCCGGCGGGAACATCCGGGCGAGCAGGTCCACCAGGTTCGGCAGCCCCCGCACGATCTCGACCGGGGAGAACCCGGTGCCGGCGAACGACCACACCAGCACGCCCAGCCCGGCCGCCGCCGCGACCGTCCGCAGCGGGGTGACCAGCCGCGGCGGGCGCGGTGGCGCCTTCTCCAGCACGCCCGTCACGACGCCGTGCCCATCCAGGCCGGCAGCGCGACGAGCAGTTCATCGGCGTCGACGGCGCCGGCGTAGATCCGGTGGATCGTCGCCGGGTCGCGCAGCAGCTCCGCGGGCCCGTCGACGACGACGCGCCCGGCGTTGATCCCGACGACGCGGTCGGCGAACCGGGCGGCCAGCGCCACGGTGTGCAGGTTGACGAGCGTGGTGAGGCCCTGCTCGCGGTTGATCTCCCGCAGGTGCCCGAGGATCCGCTCCGCGAGCTTGGGGTCGACGCTCGCGACCGGCTCGTCGGCGAGCAGCAGCCGCGGCCGCTGGCACAGCGCGCGGGCCAGCGCGACGCGCTGCTGCTGGCCGCCGGAGAGGGTGTCGGCGCGCTGGTGGGCGCGGTCGAGCAGGTCGACGCGCTCCAGGCAGGCGTAGGCGTCCTGCACCGCGTCCTCGGGGAAGCGCCCGCTGAGCCAGGCCCGCGCGGGCAGGCCGGGCAGGCGGCCCATCAGCACGTTGGTGAGCACGCGCAGCCGGCCGACCAGGTTGAACTGCTGGTAGACCATGCCGATCCGGTTCTGCGCCGCCCGGCGCGCGAACCCGGTCAGCGCCGTGAGGTCCTGGTCGCCGACGAGGATCCGCCCGGAGTCGGGACGGACCATCCCGGTCAGCGAGCGCAGCAGCGTCGTCTTGCCGGCCCCCGACGGCCCGAGCACCGCGACGAACTCGCCGCCGGCGATGTCGAGCGTGACGTCGTCGAGCGCGACGGTGCCGGGGTAGGCCTTGCGCAGCGCGCGGACGGCGACCGGGGTGCTCACGCCGGCGACGCTAGGGACGGCGGGTGGCCGCACCGCCGCGTCCGGGTGAACGGCGGGCGAGTGATCCGTAGACATCTAGATATCTCCTCAGCCGAGTTCGGCGAGGTCGACGTTCAGCGTCTCGGCCAGGTCCCGCACGACGTCGTAGTCGGCGTCGGCGACCGCGGCGTAGGGGTAGGCCGGGGGCTCCTCGGCGTCGCTGGCCCGCTGCATGATCTCCGGGGCCTGCGCCTGCAGGGCCAGGTAGAGGTCGGTGATCTGCCGGCGCAGCTCGGGGTCGAGGTCGGCGCGGGCGGCCACCGGGCTGGGCGGGATGGTCTCGGACTCGGCGATCACGCGGATGTCGGCCGGGTCGGCGAGCCCCTGGGCGTAGAACCGCTCGATGCAGGTGTCGCAGACGCCCGCGGCGTCGACCTGGCCGTTCGCGACGGCCACGAGCGAGGCGTCGTGCCCGCCGGAGAAGCTCGTCTCGGAGAAGTAGCCCTCGACGTCGGTGATGCCCTCGTTGGCGAGGATCAGCCGCGGGAACAGGTTGCCCGACGTCGACGCGGGGTCGGCGAAGGCCATCGAGCGGCCCCGCAGGTCGGCCAGCGTCGCCAGGCCGGAGTCGGCGCGGGTGATGATCAGGCTCTGGTAGCCGAGCCGGCCGGTGTCCTGGTTGGGCTGCGCCACCAGGGGCGTCGCGTTGGCCTCGCTGGAGGCGATGACGTAGGAGAACGGCCCGAACACCGCCAGGTCGACGCGGCCGGCCCGCATGCCCTCGATCACCGAGCTGTAGTCGGTGGTCTCGATGAACTCGGTCTCCATGTCCAGCTGCTCGCCCAGGTACTCCACGAGCGGGGCGTAGCGGTCGGCGCTCGACTCCTCGTCGGCGCCGGAGATCGAGGCGAAGCGCAGGACGGAGGGGCGGTAGAACTGGCCCTCCACGACGTCGGCGGCGTTGGGGGCCTCGGTGGGCAGCCCGCCGGGGCCCGTGGCCGCTGCGCCGCCGCACGCGGCGAGCAGGCCGAGGGCGGCGGCGGTGGCCAGGGCGAGCAGGGCGCGCGGTGCGGAGCGCGCGGGCCGTGCGGATCGTGCGGGCCTGGGGTGCGCGGGCGTGGGATGCATGGCGTGTCCTCCGGGCGGACCGCCGGGGCGCGCTGACGCGGGCCGGTGGCGGGCGGTCTCGCCCGGCGGACGCTAGGTGCGCCCCGTTGCCGTGGCCTCACCCGTTCGTGAACGCCCGGGAGCCGTGCGCTGATATCTATACATCGGGATCCGGGTCGAGATCGATCTCGTACTCGATCCGGTCCCCCCTGGTCCGCCGGTGCGTCTGGGTCAGCGGCTCGCCGTCGCCGTCGGAGTTCGCCCCGGTGAGCACCAGCAGCGGCGTGCCGAGCGCGATCCCGAGCGCGGCGGCGTCCGCGGCGCTCGCGGGCTCGGCGGAGTGCCGGCGCCAGGACCGCCGGGTCGTGATGCCGTAGGCGCCCGCGAGCAGCCCGGTCAGCGACGTCTGCGGCGTCCAGACCGAGGGCACCCCGGCGAACCTCTCCGCCGAGAGCCACGTCGTGTCGCGGGACCACGGCTCGCCGTCCACCGCCATCACGGTGTCCAGCCGGAGCAGCCGTGCGTCGGGCAGGGTCACGGGTTCGGGCAGGTCCGAGCGCTCGACGACGGCGTGCGCCACGAGCTCCTGGGTGACCGTGTGGGCGCCCTCGCGCATCTGCGCGACGATGCTCGGCGCGGTGGCGCGCACCCGGAAGCGGTAGGGCCGCTCGGCGACGAACGACCCCCGCCCGTGCACCGTGCGGATGGCCCCCGCGCGGGCCAGCTCGGCCAGCGCCTGCCGCACCGTCAGCCGGTTCACCCCGAACCGCGCGGCCAGCTCCGCCTCCACGGGCAGCCGCTCGCCGGGGCGGAACCCGCCCGCGCCGATCTGCCCGGCCAGCTCCGTCATCACCTGGTGCCAGCGCGGACCGCCGACCTCGCCCCCCGTGCTCACGGGAGAACTCTAGATGACGTCTGCGTACACCCGTTGACGAGCGGACGGCGGACCGATGACCGTGGCCCGACCAGCGTCCCGACCCCCGGAGGCCCCCATGTCCCGCGTCCAGCTCGCCCTGCGCGTGTCCGACCTCGACGCGTCCGTCGCGTTCTACCGCCGGGTGTTCGGGGTGGAACCGGCGAAGGTGCGGCCCGGCTACGCGAACTTCGTCGTCGCCGACCCGCCGCTCAAGCTCGTGCTCGTCGAGGGCGAGCCGGACCGCCCCACCGCGCTCGACCACCTCGGCGTCGAGATGGCGGGGACGGCCGAGGTCCACGCGGCCACGGCCCGGCTGGCCGGCTCCGGGCTGGAGACCCGCGTCGAGGACGGCACCGTCTGCTGTCACGCCCTCCAGGACAAGGTCTGGGTCCGCGGCCCGGGCGCCGAGTCGTGGGAGTTCTACACGGTCCTGGCCGACGCGTGACCCGACCTGATCTCCATTCTTCAGTGTAGAATTCCTCTCCGCGACGACGGAGAGGTGATCCGAGTGGTGTCCCGAGGACTCGGCCGGCTGGACGACGAGGACTATCCCGCCGTGGCCATGGGCCAGGCCGCGGAGCTGCTGGAGGTCCAGCCGGCGTTCCTGCGGAGCCTGGACGCCGCGGGCGTCGTGCGCCCGGAGCGGTCCGACGGGGGGCACCGGCGGTACTCGCGCCGCCAGCTCGAGCTCGCCGCCCGGGTGCGTGCGCTGTTCGACGAGGGCATGGACCTCGGGGCCGCGGCCCGGATCGTCGACCTGCAGGACCGGCTCGACGCGGCGCTGGCCCGGATCGCCGAGCTGGAGGCCGAGCTGGCCCGGCGCGAGCCCTGAACGCGGCGAGGCCCGCCGACCGGGTGGTCGGCGGGCCTCGTGGGCACCGGGGTCAGGAGTGGATCGCGCGCTGCTCCGGCCGGTGGTCGATGCTGATCTTGCGTGGCTTCGCCCGCTCGGCGACCGGGATCCTCAACGTGAGGACGCCGGCCTCGTAGGCGGCGCTGATGTGCTCGGCGTCGAGGGAGTCGCCGAGGAACAGCTGGCGGGAGAACACTCCCAGCGGCCGCTCGGAGACCTGCATCTCCACACCCTCGCCCGCGGCCGGGCGGCGCTCCGCGCGCACGGTGAGGACGTTGCGCTCGACGTCGAGGTCGATGGCGGACGGGTCGACCCCGGGCAGGTCGAACACGACGACGAACTCGTCGCCCGACCGGTAGGCGTCCATCGGCATGGCGGTGGGACGGCTCCACGTCCCGGGCGAGCCGAACACCTGCTGGGTGAACCGGTCCAGCTCGCGGAAGGGGTCGGTGCGCATCAGCATCGCAGGCCACTCCTCTCGTGATCGACGGTCGTCTGTGGCGATGCTCCGAGGTCCGACCTCGGATAGCTACAACGATAGCGCCGAACATCTCCAGTCGCAAGTAGAGATTGTCGCGAGCCGACGATCCAGTAGTGCTCTCCGACCTGATGGAGGAGGATCGGCTCCCGTGACCGAGATCTACGCGCCGATGCCCACCGACTGGTCCCGCGCGCTGGCGGTCGTGGCCCATCCCGACGACCTGGAGTACGGCGGCGCGGCCGCCGTCGCGCGGTGGACGGCCGAGGGGCGGTCCGTCCGCTACCTGCTCGTCACGCGCGGGGAGGCGGGCATCGACACGCTGCCGCCCGAGCGGTGCGGGCCGCTGCGGGAGGCCGAGCAGCGCGCCGCGGCCGCGGAGGTCGGCGTGGACGTCGTGGAGTTCCTCGACCACCCCGACGGGCTGGTCGAGTACGGCGTGCCGCTGCGCCGCGACATCGCCGCGGCGATCCGCAGGCACCGCCCCGAGCTCGTCGTCACCGGCAACTTCCGGGAGACCTGGCCGGGCGACGTGGGCATCAACATGGCCGACCACGTCGCCACCGGGCGCGCCGTCGTCGACGCGGTGCGCGACGCGGCGAACCGGTGGCTGTTCCGTGACGCCGGGGAGCCGTGGTCGGGCGTGCGGTGGGTGGCGGTGGCGGCGTCCCCGCGCAACTCGCACGCCGTCGACGTGGGGGAGCACTTCGCCCGCGGCGTCGCCTCGCTCGCCGCGCACCGCGCCTACCTGGCCGCGCTGGGCGGGGACATGGCCGACCCGGAGGGCTTCCTGCGGCCGATCGAGCTGCTGTCCCTGTCGTGAGGGGGGCCTGACGGGGTTCGTGCGCGCCCAGCGGTGTTCACACACCACGGCGCGCGCACGGGTGCGTCAGCGCAGCGTCGGGTAGTCCGTGTAGCCCTCCGCACCGCCGCCGTAGAACGTGTCGGGGTCGGGCTCGTTGAGGTCGGCGCCCTCGGTCCAGCGCACCACCAGGTCCGGGTTGGCCAGGAACGGGCGGCCCACGGCCACCGCGTCGGCGAGGCCGTCGGCGACGGCGCGCTCCGCGTCGTCGCGCTCGGAGTCCACGCCGAAGCCGGTGTTGAGCACCAGCGTGCCCGGCCAGACGGCGCGGATCTTGCCGACGACCGGGTCGTCGGCCGGGGCGAGCAGGTGCACGTAGGCCAGGCCGAGGTCGGCCAGCTGGGTCACCAGCGTCTCGTACACCGACACGTCGGACTCGGTGATGTCGTTGAACGGGTTGCCGGGGGAGATCCGGATGCCGACGCGGTCGGCCCCGATCGCGTCGGCGGTCGCCCGCGCGACCTCGACGACGAACCGGGCGCGGTTCTCCGCGGAGCCGCCGTAGGCGTCGGTGCGGTCGTTCACGCCGTCGGCGAGGAACTGGTGGAGCAGGTAGCCGTTGGCGGCGTGCAGCTCCACGCCGTCGACGCCGGCCCGGCGGGCGCGCCGCGCGGCGTCGGCGTACTCGGCGGCGACGCCGGGCAGCTCGTCGGTCTCCAGCGCGCGCGGCGCGGAGAACGGCTGCTGGCCGGAGGTCGTGAAGATCTCGCCCTGCGCGGCCACGGCCGTCGAGGAGACGGGCGTCGCACCGCCGGTGGCGCTGGTGTGCGCGATGCGCCCGACGTGCATGAGCTGCGCGACGAGGACGCCGCCGTCGGCGTGCACGGCCTCGGCGACGCGCGCCCAGCCGGCCTCGTTGGCGTCGGTCACCAGGCCGGCGGTGTTCGGGTAGCCCTGGCCCACGGCGGAGGGCTGGCTGCCCTCGCTGATCACGACGCCGGCGCCGGCGCGCTGGCGGTAGTACTCGACGGACAGGTCGTTGGGGGTCCCGTCGGCGTCGGCCCGGTTGCGGGTCAGCGGCGCCATCCACACGCGGTTGGCGGCGTGCAGCGCACCGGCGGTGACCGGCTGGAGGAGCGGGCTGTCGGGGTTGAGCGGCTTCTGGGTCACGTGCACCCTCAACCACCCCACCCCGACCGCCCCTTCCCGGCGGTGACAGTGATCACCGATCACCGACCGGGATCACCGACCGGGGATCACCGCCGCGGCGCGCGCCCCAGCCGCAGCAGCACCGACTCGCCCGGCGCCGCGTCGAGCCCGTCGTTGTCCACGGCCCCGACGAGGTCGCCGCGCCCGGTGATCGTCAGCCCCTCGGGCTTGTCGGCCACCACCCCGCCGCCCGCGCGCAGCGCCGGGACCAGGTCGAGCACGGTCTCCTTGCGCAGCACCGGGAGCGGGGTGCCGGCGGGCACCGGCGTCACGCCGCCCAGCTCGACGCGCGTGACCCGCTTGATGCGGGCGTCCTCGCCGCGGCGGTCGTCCCGCTCGACGAGCAGCAGCGTGTCGTCGTCGACGGTGGTGATCTCGGACAGCCCGACGGTGGCGCCTTCCGGGGCCGGGTCCAGCGGGTAGCCGACGAACGCCCACTCGCCGGTGGCCGGGGTGAACCGGGCCAGCTTGACCACCCCGCGCGGGTCGTCCGCCCACTCGCGCTGCACGGCCACCCACACCTGGTCACCGACGGTCGTCACGCCCTCGAGGCCGTTCGACGTCGCCCCGGCCGCGACGGACTCCGGCAGCGGCACCTCGCGCAGCACGGCGCCGCGGGCGTCCACCTCGACGAGCAGGTTCGGCACGTCCTCGCCGTCGCCCTCGGCCGCGATCCAGAAGCCGCCGCCGTCCCGGGCCGCGACGCCCTCGGCGTCGTAGCCGACGGGCGCGCCGCCGCGGGTGAGGACCAGCTCGCGCCGGACCACGGCGGGCCGCTCGCCCACGTCGACGGTGAGCACCCGCGTCGGGGTGTAGGCGTCGTCCTCGACGGCCATCACGGCGTCGCGGTCACCGGGCACGGCGTCCAGGCCGGACAGCGCGCCGAAGCCGCCCGGCGGGGTGAGCGCGGAGACGATCGACGGCGCCGCGGCGTTGCGGGCCAGAGCGACCTCCAGCGGGCGGCGGGTGAGGGAGTAGGTCGACACCGACGAGCGGACGTCGTCCTCCGCGGCGTCCTCCTCGGCGGAGACGAGCAGCGCGTCGCGCTGCGGCAGGGGCAGCAGCCCCTCGGGCCCGACCCCGGTCGGCACGGCCTGCACCAGCTCCGGGCGGCGCGGGTCGTCGAGCCGGTACACCGCGACCAGGTTGGCGCGCTCCAGGCCGACGAAGACGTACCGGTCGCGGCCGTAGGTGGCCACCGCGATGCCCTCGGGCTCCACGCCCTTGTTCTCCGCGCGCCCCTCCGGGTACTGCCCGTAGCGGGCCGCGAGCTGGTCGAGCTCGCCGCCGGAGCTGTACACGACCTCGCCGGTCGTGCTGTCGAAGATCGTCCAGGTGCGGCTGCCGCCGGCCAGGTCGCCCTCGTCGGCCGTGGCGACCAGCCGGTCGTCCAGCCAGGCGACGGCGTCGGGCTCGCGCGGGACGGTCACGTCGCCGTCCAGCCGGATCGTGCCGTCCTCCACGACGTCCACCCCGGTCGCGGTGCCGCTCCCGGCGGGGAAGTCGCGCAGCACCCGGCCCGAGCGCAGGTCGACCACGGCGATGTGGTTGTTCTCCTGCAGCGTCACGACGGCCTCGCCGCGGCGGTTCACCGACACGTACTCGGGCTCCGGGTCCTCCGGGGCGACGTCGGCGAGCCCGGTCAGCTCGACGCGGCGCACGGGCCAGGACGCGGGGGCGCCGGTCAGGTCGACCACGGCGAGGAACCCGGCCGGGAGCTGCGGGAGCGCCCCGTCGTTCACGTCCTCGTCGCGCTCGTTCTCGATCGCGACGGCGGCGTGGCGGCGGTCCGGCGAGATCGCGATCGAGTCGGGCTGCCCGCCCAGGTCGCGCTCGGCGACGATCGCCCGCGTGCGCAGGTCCACGACGACCAGCCGCCCCGAGGGCTCGGTGAACGACGCGCTGGTGTTCACCGCGACCAGGGCCCTGTCGCCGAGGATCGCGACCGAGGTCGGCTCGCCGGGCATCGCGAGCACGCCGGCCGGGCGGGGCCGGTCGACGCGGGTGAGGTCGACGAACCCGATCCGCCCGGCGGGGGAGTCGGTGTAGACGACGAGCCTGCCGTCGTCGGTCGCCGCGGCGATCTCGGCGGCGGTCTGCTCGGCAGCGGTGGAGTTGAGGTACACGGGCAGCGTCGCGACCCGGTCGAACCAGGCCCCGCGCTCGGGGACGCCGGCGTCGTCCTGGCGGGCCTGGGCGGTGCCGGTCAGACCGGCGGAGAGCGCGACGGCGCAGGTGACCGCCAGGATCGCGCGGCGGGCGGGGGAGGTGGGCACCCGCGGATCCCACACGACCGTGGCGTCCGCCTCCTGAACTCCGGGTGAACGGGCCGCCGTCGCTAGGCTTTCGGGGTGGTCCCTTCGGTGCAGTCCGCCCGGGCCGTCGTCGACGAGCTCGTGCGGGGCGGCGTCACCGACGCCGTGTTCTGCCCGGGCTCGCGCAACGCGCCGCTTGCGTTCGCCCTCCACGACGCCGACGCCGCCGGCCGGCTGCGGCTGCACGTGCGGATCGACGAGCGCACCGCCGGGTTCCTCGCGCTGGGGCTGGCGCTGCGCTCCGGCCGTCCCGTCCCGGTCTGCACGACCTCCGGCACGGCGGTCGCGAACCTGCACCCCGCGGTGCTGGAGGCGTCCTACGCGCACGTGCCGCTGCTGGCCGTCACCGCCGACCGGCCGGCCGCGCTCATCGGCACCGGCGCCAGCCAGACGATCGTGCAGGCCGGGATCTTCGGCGACGCCGTGCGGCTGGCGGCCACCGGCGACGGGAACCCGCGCGCCGTCGTCGCCAGGGTGCTGGCCGCGGCCACCGGCACCCCGCCCGGCCCGGTGCACCTCAACCTGCCCTTCGCCGAGCCGCTCGTGCCCGGCGCGGACGGCGACGAGGTCCCCGGCCGCCCCGGCGGGCTGCCCTGGACGGCCGTGCCGCGCCGCCGGGTCGTCGCCGAGCCGCTGCCGCTCGACCCGGCCGCCCCCACGCTGGTGATCGCCGGGTCCGGCGCGCCCGCGCTGGCCGGTGTCGGCGCCCCGGTGGTGGCCGAGCCGTCGTCGGCG
>JAPLAT010000660.1 GCA_026393175.1 Pseudonocardiales bacterium | reverse complement strand
CCCCGCACCCCGGCGGACACCGGCAGCCCGGCGGACACCGGCGCCGCGGCGGACACCTGCGCGGCGGCGGGCACGGGCGCAGCGGCGGGGCGCCGCAGCCGCCGCACGACGTCGGCGACCAGCCCGATCACCGTGGCCAGCCCGAAGCTCACCCCCAGCGCGACGAGCGGCTGCCCGGCGAACGCGGTGCCCCCGGCGTAGCCCAGCACCCCCACCCACGCCGCCGACAGCCACGCCCCGACCACGGTGTACCCGGCGAACCGGGCCGCCGGGTAGCCCGTCGCCCCCGCGGCGAGCACGGCGGCGGTCCGCCCGGCCGGGATGAACCGAGCCGTCAGCAGCACCGTGCCGCCCCGCCGGTCGAGCAGCCGCGCGACCCGGTCGAACGCGTCCGCGCGGGAACCGCCCGCGAGGCGGGTGCGCACGGCCGGCCCGATGCCGCGGCCGATGAGGTAGCCGATCACCTCGCCGAGGAACGCCCCGAGCCCGGCCGCGCCGATGACGAGCAGCAGGTCCTGCTGCCCCGCCGCGGCCGCCACCCCCGCGGCGATGATCGTGGCCTCGCTCGGCACCACCGGCAGCAGGGCGTCGAGCAATGCCAGGCCGACGATGACGGCCAGCAGCCACGGCGAGGCGACGGCGGTCTCGGTGACCAGGCGCAGGACGTCGAACACGGGTCCACCCTGGCCCCTCCGGGCGGGGGCGGGCATCGGGCGAAAGTCGGAACCGTCTCGGGGATGACCCTGATCCGCCCCGGCCGCCCGGCTGAACCCCCCGCGCCGGCCCGCCGTGTAGGACCCAGGAGCCGGCGACCCGCCGGCCACCGACCCGGAGGTCTCTCGTCCATGCCCGCCCCGTCCCGCGTCCTCGCGCCCGTGGCCGCCGCCGCACTGGCCCTCGCCCTGTCCGCCTGCGGCAGCGGCGGGGGATCCGCCGACCCGTACGGCTTCGACGGCGCGCCCGGTGCGGCCCCGACGACGCTGGAGCCCCCGGCGGGCACGATCCTCACCGCGAACTCGACGGCGCAGCTCGGCACGGTCGTGATCGACGGGGCCGGCTGGACGCTCTACCGCTTCGACGGCGACAGCGCCGAGCCGCCCACGGCCACCTGCGTCGACGCGTGCGCGCAGGCCTGGCCGCCGGTGACCGCGGAGCCGGGCGCCCCGCTGACGGTCGAGGGGGTCGCCGAGGAGGCGGTCGGCACGGTCACCCGCCCGGACGGCGCCGTGCAGATCACGATCGGCGGGTGGCCGGTGTACCGGTACGCCGCCGAGACCGCCGCGGGCGCGACCGAGGGCCACGGCCGCGACGACCGGTGGTTCGCCGTCACCCCGGACGGCGGCCGTGCCGAGGCGCCCTAGGCCGTCGCCACGACCTCGTCCAGCACGCCGCGGCGCACGTCGGCCACCAGGTCGGCCAGCTGGGCGACGCTCATCTGGATCCGCTGGCCGAAGTCGTCGGTGATCACGACGCGCTTCTCCTCGGGGGCCGCGTCGTCGACGTAGAGCTCGGGGCAGCCGCAGTTGCACTGCCCGCAGAACGTGGCGATGTGGCGCACAGGAATCCCTTCGTCACGGGGCGTGGTCGCCTTCGACGGTACGCGGCGGGCCCGCCCGGGGGAACAGATGAGTTCAGGGCGTGGGCCACGTCGGAACGGGCATGGCCCCCACGAGCACTGCGCGCCGGATGGTCGAGCTCCTCGAACCCATCTGCCTCGTCACCTACTTCGCGGACGAGCCGAACGAGGAACTCGCCGCGCTCGGCCACCGCACCTACTGGGACGGCTACTTCGCCGCCCGGGCCGCGCCGCTGGGGCGGGTGCCGGCCGAGGTCGTGCACGCGGCGTTCTACAGCTTCGCCGACGGTGAGGTCGCCCGGCACATCCCGAGCGTGTGGGAGACGGTGCCGCGGGAGGTCTCCTTCGCGGCATGGCGGCGGGGCAGCGCCGCCTCGGTCCGCCGGATCCTCGGCGCGGAGCTGGCCGGGTCCCCCGGCCTCGTGCGCGCCGCCGACCTGCTCACCCGGGCCGCGACCAGCGCCCCCACGGCCGGCCGGGTGATCTACGCCGGCTGGCGCGGCCTCCCCCTGCCCGCCGACCCGGTCACCCGGCTGTGGCACGCCGCGACCATGCTGCGCGAGCACCGCGGGGACGGCCACGTCGCCGCCCTGCTCGGGGCCCGGATCGGCGGGGCGGAGGCCCATGTGCTCAGCGCGCTGGACCTCGGCATCCACCCGCCGGAGTCGTTCGGGCGCCTCCACCACCTGCCGGCCGAGCGGCTCGCCGCGGTCATGCAGGGGCTGCGCGAGCGCGGGCTCGTCGACGCCGACGGCCGGTTCACCGACGCCGGCCGCGCGACCAAGCGGCGCATCGAGGACCTCACCGACGAGCTCGCCGCGCCGCCCTACGACGCCCTCTCCCCCGCCGAGCTCGACGAACTGGTCACCGCCCTCGAGCCGCTCACCGCCGCCCTCGTGGCCGCGGGGTCGCGCTGAGGAGCGTGTCGAACCGAGAACGTGACCCCGAGATCGCACCCCGTCCGGTGCGGACCGGCCTGAGTGCACCCTCGGCCAGGGCCGCGACGCCGAGATCGCACCCCGTCCGGCACGGACCGGCCTGAGTGCACTCTCGCTCAGGCCATCGGCCCGAGTGCGCACTCAGTGCGGTGACAAACGGCCTGAGTGCACTTTCGACGGGCTCCAGACCCTCTGACCCGTCGCCGTGCGGTGGACCGTCCCAGATCCACCCTCGGCTGTGGAGTGGCCAGCGACCGCGTCCCGCGCGGGGCGGAGCGTCCGCGGGCAGCCGGGGCAGGACCCGACCCGAGAGTGCACCCCGTCCGGTGCGACCGGCCAGAGCGCACCCTCGGCAGGAGCCCCGACGCCGAGATCGCACCCCGTCCGGCGCGGACCGGCCTGAATGCACCCTCGGCCAGACCATCGGCCCGAGACTGCACTCAGTGCGGTGACAACCGGCCTCAGTGCACCTTCGGCGGGCTCCAGACCCCTGAGCCATCACCGTGCGGTGGACCGACCGTCCCAGATCGCACCCTCGGCTGTGGCCCGGCAAGGGACCGCATCCCGCGTGGGGCGGAGCGTCCGAGAACACCTGGGGCAGGACCTCAGCCCGAGAGTGCACCCCGTCCGGCGCGATCCGGCCTCACTGCACTCTCGGCCCAGTCCCCGAGGCCGAGATCGCACCCCGTCCGGCGCAGATCGGCCCCAGTGCACTCTCGGCCGGGGCCCCGACCGTGTGCCTTCCCCGTGGGGTGGACCGTCCCGCATGCACCCTCGGCTGCGCGCGGCCAGCAACCGCATCCGCCGAGCGTCCGAGGTGCCCTCGGGGCAGGACCCCGACTCGAGAGTGCACTCCGTCCGCCGCCGACCGGCCTCAACGCACTCTCGGCCCAGTGCCCGAGGCGAGATCGCACCCCGTGCGGCGCGCACCGGAATGGGCGCACCCTCGGCCGGGACCCGCAGGCAGCGCGGCGAGAGGCGTCCTGCCGCGCACCCTCGACCAGGGCTTCCCGCCCGAGAGTGCGCCCTGTCCGGTGCGGACCGCCTGAATGCACCCTCGGCCCGGTGCCCGACGCCGAGATCGCACCCCGTACGACACGAACCGGACTGAGTGCACTCTCGAGCTACCGGCGTCAGGGCACCCTGCCGGAGATCGCGACCCCTCCCGGGCCTCGACGGACGGTGACCTCGGTGAACCCGCCCTCGGCGAGTGCGGCGACCGGGGCGGTCACCCGGTCCCGCCCGCCCGGGCCGTCGCCGTAGCAGACGTGCAGCTGTCCGCCCGGGCGCAGCGCGCGGGTCAGGACGGCGAGCTCGGGCGCGGGCGAGCGGGTCCAGAACAGGTTGACGTCCACCCCGAACGCCGCGTCGAGGGAGGCGTCGGGGACCTGGAGGCCGGCGAGGTCGCCGGTGCGGACCTCCAGCCGCCCGGCCGCGAGGTGGTCGACGCAGCGCCGGGCCGTCCGCGCGGTGGCGACGGCGGAGCGGTCCAGGGCGAGCAGGTGGCCGGTGGTCAGCCGCTCGCACACCAGCGCCGCGGCGACGCCCGGCCCGGCCCCGAACTCCAGGATCCGGTCCCCCGGGGCCGGGTCGAGCACGGACAGTGCCCAGCGCAGTCGGGCGGGGACCTCCACAGGTGCCAGTGTGAACGCCGCGTGACGACGGCCGCGACGGTCTTGCCCCGGCGCGCCGCCGGGGGTGACGCTGGCGCCTTCCGGCGAGGGAGGGTCCATGGGGCGGTTCGGCTGGACGGTCGTGCACGGTGGGAAGGCACCGCCGCCGGGCGGGGTGGTCGGCCCGGACGAGCGGCTGTCGTGGCCGCGGACCATCGGGCTGGGCGGTCAGCACGTCGTCGCCATGTTCGGCGCGACGTTCGTCTTCCCGGTGATCATGGGGCTGAACCCGAACGTCGCCATCCTCATGAGCGGGATCGCGACGGCGCTGTTCCTGCTCGTCGTGAAGGGGCAGGTGCCCAGCTACCTGGGCACGTCGGCGTCGTTCGTCGGGGGCGTGGCGGCGATCCGCGCGCAGGGCGGCGACAGCTCCGACGTCACCGGCGCGATCCTCGTCGCCGGGCTGGTGCTGGCCGCCGTCGGCGTGGTGGTGCACTACGTCGGCGCGGGCGTGGTGAACCGGGTGCTGCCGCCCGCGGTCACCGGCGCGGTCGTCATGCTCATCGGCTTCAACCTGGCCCCGGTCGCCGCCGAGGTGTACTGGCCGCAGGACCAGTGGACGGCGCTGGCCACCATGGTGTTCGTCATCGGCGCGGCGGTGCTGCTGCCGGGCTTCTGGGGCCGGATCGGCGTGCTCCTCGGGCTCGTGTTCGGCTACCTGTTCTCGCTGCTGCTCGACGTCACGACCGGGCCGGTCACCTCGCCCGACGGCACCGGCGCCGTGAGCACCCGGCCGCGGGTGGACCTGTCCGGCGTCGCCGAGGCGGACTGGGTCGGCCTGCCCCCGGCCACGGGCATCGGCCCGGACGGCGCCGAGGTCGTCGGCTTCCACCTGCCGACGTTCTCGCTGGTCTTCGCACTGCTGGTGCTGCCGTCGGTGATCGCGCTGGTGGCCGAGAACGCGGGGCACGTCAAGGCCGTGGAGCAGATGACCCGCACCGACCTGGACCCCTACCTCGGGCGCGCCCTGGCCGGCGACGGCCTGGGCACGGCGCTCGCCGGGGCCGTCGGCGGCTCCCCCACCACCACCTACGCCGAGAACATCGGCGTCATGGCGGCCACCCGCGTCTACTCGACGGCCGCGTACTGGGTGGCCGCGGGCGTCGCGGTGCTGCTCGGGTTCTGCCCCAAGTTCGGCGCGCTGATCGTGGCCGTGCCCGGGGGCGTGCTCGGCGGGCTGACGGTCGTGCTCTACGGCATGGTCGGGCTGCTCGGGGCGAAGATCTGGGTGACGAACCGGGTCGACCTGGGCAACCCGGTGAACCTCGTCCCGCTCGCCGCGGGGCTCATCATCGGCATCGGGAACGTGACGCTGGAGTTCGGCGAGAGCTTCGAGCTGTCCGGGATCGCGCTGGGCACGATCGTGGCCGTCGTCGGGTACCACGCCGTCCGTCTCGCCGCCCCCGCGCACCTGCAGCCCGAACCCGCCGAGCTGCAGGAGCGCTGAGGGCCGCCCACGGGAGGGGTCAGGCGAAGAACCGGCGCAGGTCGGCGACGACGTCGTCGGGCCGCTCCATCGCGGCGTAGTGCCCGCCCTTGTCGAAGTGGCTCCACTGGGCGATGTTCGTGTTGTCCCGCTCGGCGAACGCCCGGATCGTGCGGAAGTCGTCGGCGAACACCGCCACGCCGGTCCGGGCGTCGCTGCGGCGCGGCTCGGCGCCGGACCGCGCGTCCTCCAGGTACAGCCGCGCCGCGGACGCCGCGGAGTTGGTCAGCCAGTACAGCGACACCTGGGCGAGGATCTGGTCGAACGTCAGCAGGCTCGTGCCGTTGCCGAACGACGCCAGCAGCTCGCTGTAGGCCAGCTGGGCCACCGGCGAGTCCGCGAGCCCGACGGCGACGGTCTGCGGGCGCGAGGCGTTCATGCCGTTGTAGCCGCCGACGGACTGGAACCACTGCATGTGCTGCAGGCCGGCGTGGTCCTCGGGGGTGAGGTGCTCGAACTCGGCCGGGTCGCCGGAGGGGAAGGAGAACAGCTGCAGCACGTGCAGCCCGCGGAAGCCGAGCGGGTCGAGCAGCCCGATCTCCCGGGCGACGTTCGCGCCGACGTCGCTGCCGTGGACGCCGTAGGACTCGTGGCCCAGCCGGCGCATGAGGGTGTCCATCGTCAGGGCCGTGCGCGCCGTCGTCCAGCCGCGCTCGGCCAGCGGGGTCGAGAACCCGAACCCGGGCAGCGACGGCACCACGACGGAGAACGCCTGCGCGGGGTCGCCGCCGTGCGCGGCCGGGTCGGTGAGCGGCCCGACGACGTCGAGGAAGTCGAGCACCGAGCCCGGGTAGGAGTGCAGGAGCAGCAGCGGCGTGGCCCCCGCCACCGGCGACTCGACGTGCAGGAAGTGCAGGTCCTGGCCGTCGACCTCCGTGACGAACTGCGGCAGGGCGTTCAGCCGCCGCTCCACCGCGCGCCAGTCGAACGCGGTGCGCCAGTGGTCGACCGCCTCGGCGAGCCAGTGGTTCGGGGTGCCGGCGTCCCAGTCGTCGCCGGGCGCGGGCTGCGGCAGCCGGGTGCGGGCGAGCCGGTCGGTGAGGTCGTCCAGGTCGGCCTGCGGGATCGCGATGCGGAACTCACGGATGGTCACGGCCGGGAGCACACTCCTCCGGGGGCCCGCGCGCCAAACCTTTCGAGGGCGTTCGAAACGACGGTCCCGCGGCGGCTCAGGCGGGGACGTCGAGCAGGTCCAGCAGCGCGTCGCCGCGCCCGGTGCGGTGCAGGACCACGGCCCGTCCGACCCGGTCCCGGTCGAGCAGCCCGGCCGCCACGAGGTGGTCGGCGTGGTAGGTCAACGTCGACAGCGCGCACCCGACGTCGCCGGCCAGCCGTCCCGCGGTGCCGCCGTCGGCCCGGCGCAGGATCTCGGCCCGCATCTCGCCGAGCACGAGGTCCAGCGCGGTGCGCCGCACCGGGAGCGGGGCCCCGAACAGCCGCCGGACGCCGGGGAGCGGGTAGCCGATCCACACCTCGTCGGGCCGGTCCACGCTGAACACCGACGCGCGGAGCCCGGACACCAGGGGCAGCAGCGCGATCGGCCTGCCGGCGCGGTCGAACGTCTCCGGGTTCGGGTCGGGCAGCCCGATCCGCCCGGGCCGCACCCGCAGCCGGGTGTGGGTGCCGGCGAGGACGAGGGCGACGTCGGCGCCGCAGCGCTGCACCCGCGCGGCCTCGCTCGTGGTCGAGCAGCTCGCCCGCCTGCCGCCACAGCGGAGCGATCGCGAGCCAGGCCCGGTCGAGCACGTCGGCGTAGGCGGTGAGGAACCGGCGCGGCGCGGCGAGCACGGGGGCCCAGCCGGGCGGGGGGTGGTCGCCGCTGTCGGCGTGCAGCTGCTCCAGCAGCGTCGCGGCCGGCAGGTCGCGCAGGGCGGCCAACTGCTCGGCGATCGGGGTGTACGCCATGGCCGTGCTCAGCGTCAGGCAGTCCGGCACGGCCACGGTGCCGGGGGCGAACAGCGGCCCGAGCACGCCGGCGGCGCCCGGGCCCGCGGCGGCGCGGACGGCGGCGGCCCAGGGCTCCGGCACCCCCTGGCGACGCCCGCCCAGCCCGTCGGCGACGATCGACATCAGGCTCGGGCCGGGGTGCGCCAGCAGCGTCAGGTCCTGCGGTGCCACCGCACCGAGCACCAGCTCCGAGTACACCGCGCACCCACCCGCCCGCATCCGGCCGACCCTCGGTCCCATGATCGTGGGGTCGGCCCCCCGCGCGTCAAGGGAAATGGGCCCCGGGGCCGGGTGCGATGAGTTCCGGCGCCCGCGGCCGTCTCCCTTCCGGAGCCCCGAGCCGAGGAGACGTCCATGGACCGCACGACGTTCACGATCCGCCGCACCCTCGACGCGCCGCGCGAGGTCGTCTTCCGGGCCTGGACCGAGCCCGGGCACCTGAGCCACTGGTTCGGGCCGGACCGCGGCTTCCGCACGCCGGCCGCGTCGATCGCGGTCGACGCGCGACCGGGCGGGCGCTGGCGCGTGGTCGTCGTGGCCGACCGCGGCACCGAGGTGCCCGTGGGCGGCACCTACCGTGAGGTCGACGCGCCGGGGCGGCTCGTGTTCACCACCGGCGACCCGGACAACACCGACGGGCTGCCCGCCTCGACCGCCACCGTCACGCTCGCGGCGCGCGGGGACCGCACCGTCATGACGTTCCGGCTGGTGGGGGTGAACGGCGACGCCGACCACGCCGCCCGGGCGCGGGCGGGCTGGGCGCGGGTCTTCGCGCGGCTGCAGGCGCACGTCGCGTCGCTGGGCGCGGGCGGCACTGCGCGGCGGCGGCCCGCCGCCGCGTGAACGGGGCGTGACGGCCCGCGGATGCCCCTTGCGCGCGGGGCGCGGGAGTTCGAGAGTGGGGCGCTCCGAGAACGAGGGGAGCACCACGTGACCGACGGCACCGTGCGCGCCGCCATCCTCCAGGCGAAGTGGACCGGCGACACCGCGTCCATGATCGAGGTCCACGAGTCCTACGCCCGCGCCGCCGCCGAACAGGGCGCGCGGGTGATGGGCTTCCAGGAGGTCTTCAACGCGCCGTACTTCTGCCAGGTGCAGGAGGCCGAGCACTACCGCTGGGCCGAGCCGGTGCCGGACGGGCCCACGGTGCAGCGGATGCAGGCGCTCGCCCGCGAGACCGGCATGGTGCTCGTGGTCCCGGTCTTCGAGCTGGAGTCCTCGGGGAACTACTACAACACCGCGGCGGTGATCGACGCCGACGGCACGGTGCTCGGCAAGTACCGCAAGCACCACATCCCGCAGGTCAAGGGCTTCTGGGAGAAGTTCTACTTCCGGCCCGGCAACCTCGGCTGGCCCGTGTTCGACACCGCCGCCGGCCGGATCGGGGTCTACATCTGCTACGACCGGCACTTCCCCGAGGGCTGGCGCGCGCTGGGCCTGGCGGGGGCGCAGATCGTGTTCAACCCCTCGGCCACGAGCCGGGGGCTGAGCTCCTACCTGTGGAAGCTGGAGCAGCCGGCCGCCGCCGTGGCCAACGAGTACTTCGTCGCCGCGATCAACCGCGTGGGCGTGGAGGAGTACGGCGACAACGACTTCTACGGCACGAGCTACTTCGTCGACCCGCGCGGCCAGTTCGTGGGCGAGGTCGCGTCGGCGCACGACGAGGAGCTCGTGGTCCGCGACCTCGACCTGGGCCTGATCGACGAGGTCCGCCAACAGTGGGCGTTCTACCGCGACCGCCGACCCGACGCCTACGGCCCGCTCGTGGAGGCCTGACCGTGTCCGAGCTGCTCGACCGCACCCGCGCCGTCCTCCCGTCCTGGCTGGCGATCTACTACGAGGACCCGATCGAGATCACCCACGGCGAGGGCCGCCACGTCTGGGACTCCGACGGCCAGTGCTACCTCGACTTCTTCGGCGGCATCCTCACCACGATGACGGCGCACGCGCTGCCCGAGGTGACCAAGGCCGTCGCCGAGCAGGCCGGGAAGATCATCCACAGCTCCACGCTCTACCTCAACCGGCCGATGGTGGAGCTGGCCGAGCAGATCGCGACGGTGTCGGAGATCCCCGACGCCAAGGTCTTCCTGACGACGAGCGGCACCGAGGCCAACGACGCCGCGCTGCTGCTCGCGTCGTCGCTGCGGCGGTCCAACCAGGTCCTGGCGCTGCGCAACAGCTACCACGGCCGGTCCTTCTCCACGATCGCGATCACCGGCAACCGGTCCTGGAGCCCGACCTCGCTCTCGCCGTTCCAGACCTACTACGTGCACGGCGGGCAGCAGTACCGCTCCCCGTACGCGGGGCTGTCCGACGGCGAGTACATCGCCGCGTGCGTGGCGGACCTGCGGGAGATCCTCGACCACGCGGGCGGGGACATCGCCGCGTTCATCGCCGAGCCGATCCAGGGCGTCGGCGGCTTCACCTCCGGGCCGGACGGGCTGCTGGGCGCGTTCGCCGAGGTGCTCCGCGAGCACGGCATCCTGTGGATCTCCGACGAGGTGCAGACCGGCTGGGGCCGCACCGGCGAGCACTTCTGGGGCTGGCAGGCCCACGGCGCCACGCCGGACATCGTCACGTTCGCCAAGGGCGTCGGTAACGGCCTGTCGATGGGTGGTGTGATCGCCCCGGCGCCGATCATGGACTCGCTCGGCGCCAACTCCATCTCGACGTCGGCTCGCCGATCGTCGGCGACGTCCGCGGCAAGGGCCTGATGATCGGCGTGGAACTGGTCCGCCCCGGCACGGGCGACCCCGGCGACCCGGCCCCGGACCTGGCGTCGGCGGTCCTCGAGGCCGCGAAGCGGCGCGGGGTGCTCATCGGCAAGGGCGGCCTGCACGGCAACGTCCTGCGCATCGCCCCACCCCTGACCCTGACCAGCACCGAGGCCGCCGAGGGCCTGGCCGCCCTCACCGCGGCCATCGAGGAGGTCACGCCGTGAGCCGCACCCTCATCACCGGCGGGACCGTCATCACCGCCGCCGACGAGCTGGCCGACACCGTCCTCGACGCCACCGGGAAGTACGTCATCCCCGGCGGGGTCGACGGGCACACGCACATGGAGATGCCGTTCGGCGGCACGGTCGCGGCCGACACGTTCGAGACCGGCACCCGGGCCGCGGCCTGGGGCGGCACCACCACGATCGTCGACTTCGCCATCCAGCCCCGCGGCGGCGCGCTGCGCGAGGGCCTGGACGCCTGGCACGCGAAGGCCGAGGGCACCTGCGCGATCGACTACGCGTTCCACATGATCATGTCGGACGTCAATCCGTCCTCGCTCAAGGAGATGGAGGTGCTCGTCGGCGAGGGGGTCACCAGCTTCAAGCTGTTCATGGCCTATCCCGGCGTCCTCTACTCCGACGACGGGCAGGTGCTGCGGGCGATGCAGCGCGGCGCGGAGACCGGCGGGCTGATCCTCATGCACGCCGAGAACGGCATCGCCATCGACGTGCTCATCGAGCAGGCACTGGCCCGCGGCGAGACCGACCCGCGCTACCACGGCATCGTGCGCCACGAGCTGCTGGAGGCCGAGGCCACGCACCGGGCGATCAAGCTCGCGCAGGTGGCGGGCGCGCCGGTCTACATCGTCCACCTCTCGGCGGAGAAGGCGCTGGCGGAGGTGGCGAAGGCGCGCGACGAGGGGCTCAACGCGTTCGCCGAGACCTGCCCGCAGTACCTGTTCCTCTCCTCCGACGACCTCGCGCGGCCGGGGTTCGAGGGGGCGAAGTACGTCTGCTCCACCCCGCTTCGGCCCCGCGAGCACCAGGCGGCGCTGTGGCGCGGCCTGCGCACCGACGACCTGTCCGTGGTCTCCACCGACCACTGCCCGTTCTGCTTCAAGCCGCAGAAGGAGATGGGCCTGGGCGACTTCTCGAAGATCCCGAACGGGCTGCCCGGCGTGGAGCACCGGATGGACCTGCTGCACCAGGGCGTCGTCGAGGGCCACCTCTCGCGGCGGCGGTGGATCGAGATCGCCTGCGCCACCCCGGCCCGGATGTTCGGGCTCTACCCGCGCAAGGGGACGATCGCCCCCGGGTCGGACGCCGACGTGGTGATCTACGACCCGGCCGCCCGGCAGACGCTGTCCGCGGCCACGCACCACATGGCCGTGGACTACTCCTGCTACGAGGGCAAGGAGATCACCGGCCGCGTGGAGACGGTGCTCTCCCGCGGCCGCGTGATCGTCGACGGCGGGGGGTACCGCGGCCGGGCCGGCGACGGCCGCTTCCAGCAGCGGGCCACCTGCCAGTACCTGCGCTGACCCGCGCCACCTCCCCGATCACCTTCACCTGATCACCGCCACCCCCCGGAGGACCTGTGGACATCGGGCTCGTCCTGCAGACCGACCCGCCCGCCCGTGAGGTCGTCGACCTCATGGTGCGCGCGGAGGCGCTGGGGTTCAGCCACGGCTGGACGTTCGACTCGCACGTGCTCTGGCAGGAGCCGTACGTGATCTACCCGCGCGTCCTGGAGCGCACGGAACGGCTCGTCGTCGGCCCGATGGTGACCAACCCGGCCACCCGCGACTGGACCGTGCTCGCCTCGATGCACGCGACGCTGGACGAGTCGTTCGGGCACCGGACGGTCTGCGGCATCGGCCGCGGGGACTCGGCCGTGCGCGTGCAGGGCCGCCCGCCGACGACGCTCGCCCGGCTCGAGGAGTCGATGCACGTCATCC
>JAPLAT010000505.1 GCA_026393175.1 Pseudonocardiales bacterium | reverse complement strand
CCCTCCGCGTCGATCGACGTCGTCTCCGTGACGGGCTACCGGCGCCGCTTCCCCGCGTCCGAGGCGGGGCGCCTGCTGCTGGCCACGCACGTCGGCGGGCGGCCGCTGCGGCCCGGCAACGGCGCCCCCGTGCGGCTCGTCGCGCCGGGGCGGCGCGGGTTCTGGTGGGTCAAGTGGGTGGAGCGGGTGGAGGCGGTCGACGAGCCGTGGTGGTGGCAGCCGCCGTTCCCGGTGCAGTAGCGGTCACAGGCGCCGGTGCATGAGCAGCAGGCCGACGTAGCCGTGCTCCGGGTGCCGGAAGCCCTCGGGCAGGGTGCCGATCACCTCGAAGCCGAGGCTCCGCCAGAGCGCGACGGCCCGCGTGTTCGTCTCCACCACGGCGTTGAACTGCATGCACCGGAACCCCTGGGCCGCCGCCCACGCGAGGACGTGCTCGCCCAGCGCCCGGCCGACGCCCCGGCCCGCCGCGGCGGGGTCGACCATGAAGCTCGCCGTCGACACGTGCGCCGCCGGGCCCCGGTGGTTGGGGCCGGACTTCGCGCTGCCCAGCACCCGCCCGCCCTCGACGGCCACGAACGTCGCGCCCGGCGGGTCGAGCATCCACATCGCCCTGGCCTCGTCCTCGCCGAGGTCGACGGGCAGGGTGTACGTCTCGCCCGCCGCGACGACGGTGTGCAGGAAGGGCCAGATCGCCGGCCAGTCGTCCGGGGTCGCCTCGCGGATCTCCATGGGCCGATCCTGCCGCCCCGCATCGCAGCGGGGTGACACCGCTCCGATCCAGTCGCAGCGGTGTCACCCCGCTGCGACCCGGGAGGGCATGATCGCCCCATGCGCCTGCTCCGCACCCCCGACGACCGGTTCGCCGACCTGCCGGACTTCCCGTACCCGCCCCGGTACGCCGACGTGGACGGCGTCCGCATGGCGTGGGTGGAGCACGGCCCGGCCGACGGCGAGCCGGTGCTGCTCCTGCACGGCGAGCCCAGCTGGTCGTTCCTGTACCGGACGATGATCCCGGTGCTCGCCGCGGCGGGGCTGCGGGCGATCGCCCCCGACCTGGTCGGCTTCGGCCGCTCCGACAAGCCTGCCGAGATCGCCGACCACTCCTACGCCCGGCACGTGGAGTGGGTCCGCGCCCTGGCGTTCGACGTGCTCGACCTGCGCGGCGTCACGCTCGTCGGCCAGGACTGGGGCGGCCTGCTGGGGCTGCGCCTGGTCGCCGAGCACCCCGAGCGGTTCGCCCGGGTCGTCGCGGCCAACACCGGCCTGCCCACCGGCGACCACGACATGCCCGAGGTCTGGTGGCGCTTCCGCCGGGCCGTCGAGAAGGCCGAGCACCTCGACGTCGCGCGGCTGGTGCAGAGCGGCTGCCGCACCCCGTTCACCGACGCCGTCCGGGCCGCCTACGACGCCCCGTTCCCCGACGACTCGTTCACCGCCGGGCCGCGGGCCATGCCCACGCTCGTCCCGACCCGCCCCGACGACCCCGCCACGGAGGCGAACCGGGCCGCCTGGGCGACCCTCGCCACGCTGGACCTGCCGTTCCTGTGCGCCTTCTCCGACGGCGACCCGATCACCGCGGCCATGGGCCCGATCCTGCAGCGGACGATGCCGGGCGCGGCGGGCCGGGAGCACCCGACGATCACCGGGGCCGGTCACTTCCTCCAGGAGGACGCCGGCCCGGCGCTGGCCGAGGAGGTCGTGCGCTTCGTCCGCGGGTGATCGGCCCGTGCCCGATCGCGGCGCCGGGCCCGCTAGCGTTCCGGGCATGGACGTCCGCGTCGTCGACCACCCCCTCGCCCGCGCCCGCCTCTCCACCATGCGGGACGCGCGCACCGACAACGCCGCGTTCCGCGCCGCGCTGCGCGACCTCACCCTGATGCTGATCTACGAGGCCACCCGGGACGCCGCGGAGGCCACGGCCCCGCTGCACACCCCCGTCGCCCGCACCACCGGCTACCGGCTGGCCAACCCGCCGCTGCTGGTGCCGGTGCTGCGCGCCGGCCTGGGCATGGTCGACGCCGCCCAGGCGCTCATGCCCGAGGCGCAGATGGGGTTCGTCGGGCTGGCGCGCGACGAGGAGACCCACCAGCCGACGCCGTACATGGAGTCGCTGCCGGAGTCGCTGTCCGGCCGGCCGGTGTTCGTGCTGGACCCGATGCTCGCCACCGGCGGCTCGATGGTGCACACGATCGAGCTGCTCACCGGGCGGGGCGCGGCGGACGTCACCGCGATCTGCGTGCTCGCCGCGCCGGAGGGGGTCGCGCGGCTGGAGGCGAGCGGCCTGCCGGTGCGCGTGGTCACCGCCAGCATCGACGAGCGGCTCAACGACTCGGCCTACATCGTGCCCGGCCTGGGCGACGCGGGGGACCGTCAGTTCGGCGCGGTCTGACCCGCATCCGCCGGGAGGTCCGGCGGCACACGGGGTGGGATGGCAACGGGTGCCGTGCCCGCTGCCGGGATCGCGGCGGCGGAGCCGTACTGCGGGTCGGGCACTGGCCGGGCGGCGTGTGCTCGGCCGGTTCGGCCCGTGGCGTCCCCGGTGAGGTGGCCGGGCTCGTGCTGCTCGACCTCGTGCCCGAGAGCCACGACGACCTCCGGCCCGAGCTGATCGAGGAGATGCGCGCGCTCCGGGCCGCGGCCGGCCGTGATCGCCAGGAGCGGGACATCAGCGCCGCCGGTGGCGCAGATGTCCCGGCGCCAGTGATCATGGCCGCGATTCAGGGGGCCGGGACGTCCTGGATGCGGCGGAACGGGCGCTCGGCCTCCAGCGCGAACGCGACCTCCAGCAGGCTGCGCTCGTCACCGACGGCGGCCGAGAGGTGCACCCCGATCGGCAGCCCGCCCGCCGTCGCGCCGGCGGGCAGCGCGATCCCCGGGGCGCCTGCCACGTTGTTGAGCGGGGTGAACGCGACGTAGGCGAGCAGCCGGCGCAGCAGTTCGTCGTAGGGGACGGTCGGCGCCAGGTGCCCCAGCGGCGGTGCCGGGTGCGCCAGCACGGGGGAGAGCACCAGGTCGTGGGCGGTGAACACCCCCGCGTAGGCGTCCTGCACGCGGCGCAGCCGCCGCACGATCACAGGCGTGCGCGGCATCGCCCGCCGGTACCGCTCGCGCAGGCCGTGGGACAGCCCGTCCATCCGGGCCGGGTCGAAGTCGCGGCCCAGCAGCCAGCGCCCGGTGGTGGCGGCGAGGAAGGCCAGCAGGCCCCAGTAGTCGACGAAGTCCTCGACGAACGACCCGCCGATCGGGAGGTCGGCCGGCTCGACGGTGTGGCCGAGCTTCTCCAGCGTGCGGGCCGTGTCGAGGACGGCGGCGCGGGTCTCGGGGTCGGTCGGGGCGCCGGTGGGGGAGTCGAGGACCAGCCCGATCCGCAGCCGCCGCTCGGCCGGGCCCTCGACCAGCCCGATCGGCGGGAGCGCCGGGTTGCGGCGGTACCGCTCGGCGGCGGCGAGGAAGGTCGCGCTGTCGCGGACGCTGCGGCTGACGACGCCGTCGGCGATGAGGTCGATGGGCAGCCGCGCGCCCTGCGGGTTGGGCACCAGCCGTCCGCGGCCCGGCTTGAGCCCCACCAGCCCGCAGCAGGCGGCCGGGATGCGGATCGAGCCGCCCCCGTCGTTCGCGTGCGCCACCGGCACCACCCCCGCCGCGACGAGCACCCCCGCCCCGCCCGACGACGCGCCCGGCGAGCGCCCCGGGTCCCACGGGTTGCGGGCGGGCGGGCCGCCCTCGGGCTCGGTGGTCGCGTTGAACCCGAACTCCGGCATCCGGCTCGTGCCCAGCACGGACAGCCCGGTGGCGAGCAGTTGGATGGTGACCGGGCCGTGCGCGGCGACCGGCCGGGGCGTGAACGCGGCCGTCCCGTGGCCGCACGGCATCCCGGCGACCTCGATGTTGTCCTTGGCGTAGGTCGGCACGCCGGCGAGCAGGCCGTCCGGCGCGCCCGCGGCCGTCGGCCCGGTGGCGACGACCGCTCCGAGGCCCCCGACCTCCGCGGCCCGGGCCAGCGCGGCCGCCTCCAGCTCGGCGGGGGAGACCTCGCGGCGGCGGACCATGGCCGCCAGCGCGACGGCGTCGTGGTCGCCGAGGGCGTCGTCGGTGAAGGCGTGGACGGGCATCCCCTCATGATCGGGGGTTCCGCCGGGCGCGGGGGGTGGGACCGGTCACGGTCCGGGGCCACGCGGTGGGTGGGCGGTGGGTTCAGCCGGGGACGATCGTCGCGGCCAGGGTCGCGCCCAGCTCGGTGCACGCCTCCCGCGCCGCGGCGTCGACGGGGCCGCGGACCTCCACCGGCGCGGCCGCCGCCGTCCAGCCCATGCCGCCGGCGATGGACTCCACGGCCCGCACGGCCCCGGTCGTGTCCGACCCGCCGTGCACCCACAGCCCGTAGGGCAGGCCGCGGGTGTCGTCGGCGCAGACGTAGAAGACCTGGTCGAAGAAGTGCTTGAGCGCGCCGGAGAGGGTGCCGATGTTCGCGGGGGTGCCGAGCAGGACGGCGTCGGCGGCGAGCAGGTCCGACGCCGTCGCGGCCAGTGCGGCGCGGCGCACCACGTCCACCCCCGCGAGATCGGGGTGCTCCGCCCCGCGGACGACGGCGTCGAGCAGTTCCGCCGTCGCGGGGGAGGGGGTGTGGTGGACGATCAACAACCGGGGCACGGCCGCCATCCTGCCGCCCGGTCCCGATCGCGGCGGGGTGACACCGCTGCGACCGGATCGGAGCGGTGTCACCCCGCTGCGATGCGGGTCAGGCCCCCAGCAGCCCCGTCACCTCGGCCCGCAGAGCGGCGAGCCGCCCGTCGGCCGCCGCCCGGGCGGCCGCCAGGTCCCCGGCCACCGGCTGCACGACCTCGAGGTACGCCTTGAGCTTGGGCTCCGTGCCGGACGGCCGGATCACCATCCGCTCGCCCGCCCGGCGCAGGACGAGCACGTCGGGCGCGGGGAACGTGGCGTCCCAGCCGGGCGGGGGCGCGGTCCGCAGCTGCTCGACGGCCGCGTCCCGCGGGCCGGGCTCCATGCGCAGCGAGACCCCGGCCGTCGCGTGCACGCCGTGGGCGCGGGCCAGCTCGTCGAGCCGGTCGGGCAGGCCCGCCCCGGCCGCCTTCAGCGTGGCCGCCAGGTCGCAGGCGAGCACGGCGGCGGCGATGCCGTCCTTGTCGCGCACGGTGTCGGGGTCGACGCAGTACCCGAGCGCCTCCTCGTAGCCGTACACCAGGCCCGGCCCGCCACGGACGATCCACTTGAAGCCGGTGAGCGTCTCCGCGTACCGGGCGCCGTGCGCGGCCGCGACCGAGCGCAGCAGCGACGAGCTGACGACGGTCGTCGCGACCAGCGGGCCACCGTCGACCCCGTCGTACCCGCCGGACCGCAGCAGGTGGTCCCCGAGCAGCGCGCCGGTCTCGTCACCGGTCAGCATCCGGCCCCCGACGGCGAGCGCGCACCGGTCGGCGTCGGGATCCAGCGCGATCGCCAGGTCGGCGCCGACGTCGGCGGCCAGCGCGAGCAGCGCGTCGGTCGCGCCGGGCTCCTCCGGGTTGGGGAACGCGACGGTCGGGAAGTCGGGGTCCGGCTCGGCCTGCGACGCCACCACGTGCACGTCGGTGAATCCGGCCCGGTGCAGCGCCGCGACCGCGGTCCCCCCACCGACGCCGTGCATCGGAGTGAGCGCGACGCGCAGGTCACGGGCCGTGCCCCGGGGCAGCCGCGCGACCCGGTCCAGGTAGGCCCCGGTCACGTCGACGGTGCGGACGTCCGCACCGAGCGGCACCTCCCGGGCCGCCGGCGCCGCGGTGATCGCGGCCTCGATCTCGGCGTCCGACGGCGGCGCGAGCTGCGCGCCGTCGGCCAGGTAGACCTTGTAGCCGTTGTCGGCCGGCGGGTTGTGCGACGCCGTGACCTGCACGCCCGCGACCGCCCCCAGCTCCCGCACGGCGAAGGCCAGCACCGGCGTCGGCAGCGGCGCGGGCAGGACGCGCACGGCGAACCCGGCCCCGGCCAGCACGCCGGCCGCCGCGGCGGCGAACGCCTCCGACCCGTGCCGGGCGTCCCGGCCGACGACGACGGTGCCCCGTCGCCCGTCGCGGGCGAGCCAGGTCGCCAGCCCGGCCGTCGCCCGCGTCACCACGGCGACGTTCATCCCGGCCGGTCCGGCCCGCACCGGCCCGCGCAGCCCGGCGGTGCCGAACCGCAGCATCCCGGCCATCCGCGCGGCGAGCTCGGGCCCGTCGTCGAGCAGCGCCGCCAGCTCGGCGCGGGTCGCCGGGTCGGGATCGTCGGCGATCCAGCGCTCGGCCAGCTCGCGCGGGGTCACGAGCGGCTGACCAGCTCGCGCAGCAGACCGCCCATCCGCCCGGCGGCGGCCGCCCCCGCGGCGAGCACCTCGTGGTGGTCCAGGGGCTCGCCGGTCACGCCCGCGGCCAGGTTGGTCACCAGCGAGAGCCCGAACACCTCCACCCCCTCCGCGCGGGCGGCGATGGCCTCCAGCACGGTGGACATGCCGACCAGGTCCGCGCCCCACGAGCGGAACATGCGGATCTCGGCGGGGGTCTCGAAGTGCGGGCCCGGCAGGCCCAGGTAGACGCCCTCGGCCAGCGTCGGGTCGATCTCCCGGGCGAGCGCGCGCAGGCGCGGCGAGTACAGGTCCGTGAGGTCGGTGAACCGGGCGCCGACCAGGGGCGAGAGTGCCGTCTGGTTGAGGTGGTCGGAGATCAGCACCGGCTCGCCGACGCGCATGCCGTCGCGGATGCCGCCCGCCGCGTTCGTCAGCACGACGGTGGCGCAGCCCGCGGCCGCCGCGGTGCGCACGCCGTGGACCACCGGCTCGACGCCGTGGCCCTCGTAGAGGTGCGTGCGCCCGAGCAGCACCAGCACCCGGCGCTCGCCGACCCGCACCGAGCGGACCGTGCCGCCGTGCCCGGCGACGGTGGGGGCGAGGAAGCCGGGCAGGTCGGCCATCGGGATCTCGTGCTCGGCCTCGCCGATGAGGTCGGCGGCCGGGCGCCAGCCCGAGCCCAGCACCACGGCGACGTCGTGCTTCTCCGCCCCCGTCGCCTCGGCCAGCGCCCGCGCGGCGCTCGTGTGCGCATCCATGGTCGGTGAGCCTACGGCCGCCGCCCTCACGCGCCGTTCGGGGCGAAGCCGTCCCTGAGCAGCGTGAACAGCGCCAGCCCGGACGCGGCGTCGCGGCTGCCGGGCACCGTGAGGCGCACCACCCACGGCTCGCCCCCGGGGCCGGGGACCTCCTGCACCCAGCTCAGCCGCTCCTGCCCGTCGCGCTCGGTGCGGTACTGGGTCGCGCCGAAGCCCAGCGGGGTCCGCTCGGTGACGGTGTCGACGCCGAGGACGTCCGCGTCCAGCCCGGCGTCGTCCCCGGGGCGCACGAGGAACTCCTCGGTACCGTCCGCGCTGACGAACGCGACGTGCCGGTCGCCGTCCACCGACTCGAACGCGAAGTCCGACCAGCCCTCCGGCACGCGGGCGGTGAAGCCCAGCGGGTCGCTGTGCGGGGTCAGCGCCGTGTCGGTCCCGGTGGTGACGACCGTCGCGAACGGCGACTGCCCGCCGGCCAGCCGGGTCACCGACCACCCCAGCCCGGCGCCGAGCAGCACGACCAGCGCGCCCGCCACGACGAGCACGACGCCCTGCCGGGGCCGGGCGGGTGCCGGGGCCGGGCGGCGGGCCGGGCGCGGGGGGTCGGACGGTGCGAGGGCGGTGCGCGTCGGCGGGCCGGGTACCGGGCCGGGGGCCTGCGGCAGCGGTCCGGGGGACGGGGCGAGCGGCAGC
>JAPLAT010000006.1 GCA_026393175.1 Pseudonocardiales bacterium | reverse complement strand
GCGAGGTCGGGCGCGCCGACCGGGATCTGCCGGTCGAACCGGCCCGGGCGCAGCAGCGCGGGGTCGAGGATGTCCGGCCGGTTGGTGGCGGCGATGAGGATGATCCCGCCGCGGGCGTCGAAGCCGTCCATCTCGACGAGCAGCTGGTTGAGGGTCTGCTCGCGCTCGTCGTGCCCGCCGCCCAGCCCGGCGCCGCGCTGGCGGCCGACCGCGTCGATCTCGTCGACGAAGATGATGCACGGGCTGTTCTGCTTGGCCTGCTCGAACAGGTCGCGCACCCGGGAGGCGCCGACGCCGACGAACATCTCGACGAAGTCCGAGCCGGAGATCGTGTAGAACGGCACGCCCGCCTCGCCGGCGACGGCCCGGGCCAGCAGCGTCTTGCCGGTGCCGGGCGGGCCGTAGAGCAGCACGCCCTTGGGGATCTTCGCGCCGAGCGCCTGGTAGCGCTGCGGGTTCTGCAGGAAGTCCTTGATCTCGTACAGCTCTTCGACGGCCTCGTCCGCGCCCGCGACGTCCCCGAAGGTGGTCTTGGGCATGTCCTTGTTGAGCTGCTTGGCCTTCGACTTGCCGAAGGACATCACCCGGTTCCCGCCGCCCTGGGCGTTGTTCATCATCCAGAACAGGATGAGCAGCACCAGGCCCAGCGGGATGAGGTAGAGCAGCATCGTGGTCAGGAACGAGTCCTGGCGCACGGCGACGTCGAACATCGGGTCGTTGGGCGCGCCCTGCAGGGCCTGGACCAGCCGGTCGCTGGTCTGCGCGGGGTACTGCGTGAGGATCTCGGTGGTCTGCTGGCCGTCCACGTCGATCGGGTTGGCGAGCGTCAGGCGCAGCCGCTGCTCGCGGTCCTCGACCAGCGCCTCGGTGACGTTGCCGCCGTCGATCTGCGCGAGCGCGACCGAGGTGTCGACGCGGCTGTAGCCGCGGGTGTCGTCGAACAGCAGGCTGAACGAGAAGTACACCAGGATCGCGACGAGGATCCAGATGAAGGGGTTGCGGATCAGGCGCTTGCGGTCCATTCAGCTTCGGCCGGTTCGGCCTTCACCCTCCCTGGTGAGAACTCCCGCGGCGCCGCGACCGGCCACGATCCGACCAGGGTAGCGGTCGGGCGGGCGGGCTGCCCTGCGGTGTTCGCACGGCGCCGGTACGTGACGTGTCAACGGGTGGGGGCCGACCCGTGTTCCCGCCCGCGGCGCCCGTGCCGTTCACCGCAACAGGGGGGTATCCCGGCGCGTCCCCCGGTCGTTGGAGGATCCGGTGGGGGTGTGACGAGCGATACGCCTCCCGGACGGGCGCGTGCCCGGGGACGACGGGGGTTCGACGATGATCGGGTTCGGCAGGCGCGGGACGGCGGCGGTCGTCGCCTCCGCGGCGGTGGTGGCGGTGGCGGTGCTGGTGGCCCCGGCGGCGACGGCCGCGGCCCCGGTGGCGCTCGCGGCCCCGGCCCAGCCCGCCGACGGTGCGGACTGGGCGCCCGCGGGCGAGGCCGCGATCCGGCCCGGCGTGATGACCGAGACCACCGGCGGCGGGGTCTGCACCAGCAACTTCGTCTTCACCTCCGGTGACCGCACGTTCCTCGGCCAGGCCGCGCACTGCGCCGGTACCGGCGAGGCCACCGAGACCAACGGCTGCGACTCGGGCACCGGCCCCGTCGGCACGCCGGTCGCGATCCGCGCCGCCGACGGCACCGACCGCGTCGGCACGCTCGCCTACAGCTCCTGGGTGACGATGCAGGAGCTGGGCGAGACCGACCCCGACGTCTGCCAGTTCAACGACTTCGCGCTCGTCGAGCTGGAGCCCGCCGACGTGGCCGAGGTCAACCCGAGCCTGCCGTTCTTCGGCGGCCCGGTCGGCATCGACACCGACGGCGTCCCGGCGGGCGAGCAGGTCTACAGCTACGGCAACTCGCCGCTGCGCCTGGGCATCGAGCAGCTCAGCCCGAAGGTCGGCGTGAGCGCGGGCGACGCGGGCAGCGGCTTCTCCCACGAGGTCTACACGCTCAGCCCCGGCATCCCCGGCGACTCGGGCAGCGGGTTCCTCGACGCGGACGGCGAGGCCGTCGGCGTGCTGTCCACGCTGAACCTGGCCCCGCTGCCGGTGAGCAACGGCGTGAGCGACCTGGCGCTGGCGCTGGCCTACGCGAACGCCCACGGCGGGCTCGGCGACATCGAGCTGGTCAACGGCACCGAGGCGTTCACCCCGCTGCCGGTCGGCGTGCCGGACGAGCAGCTCGCGTCGCCCGCCGGCCCGCCGCTGGGCGGCTGAGCGCGCCGCTCAGGCGTAGACCGACGGGTCGAGCGTGCCGATGTAGGGCAGGTCGCGGTAGCGCTCGGCGTAGTCGAGGCCGTACCCGACGACGAACTCGTTGGGGATGTCGAAGCCCACGTACCGCACCGGCACGTCGACCTTCACCGCGTCGGGCTTGCGCAGCAGGGTGCACACCTCCAGCGACGCCGGCCCGCGCGACTCCAGGTTCTTGAGCAGCCAGGACAGCGTCAGGCCGGAGTCGATGATGTCCTCGACGATGAGGACGTCGCGGCCGGCGATGTCGCGGTCGAGGTCCTTGAGGATGCGCACGACGCCCGACGAGGACGTCGACGAGCCGTACGAGCTGACGGCCATGAACTCCAGCTGGACCGGCACCGGGAGCGCGCGGGCCAGGTCGGTCATGAACATGACCGCGCCCTTCAGCACGCCGACGAGCAGCAGGTCGCCCTGCCGGCCCTCGGGATGGTCGCGGCCGATCTCCTTCGCCAGCTCCGCGGTCCTCTCACGGATCGCCTGCTCGGTGACCAGCGTGGATGCGATGTCACCGTCGTACACGGCGGGGAGCCTCCTGCGCGTCGGGTGCGGCCGGCCGGCGGGTCGGCGCGAGGTCGAGCCTGCCATCCCGGCGCACCAGGTCCAAGCCGCCCGGGAGGGCGACACCCGTCCGGTCGCGGCCGGGCCGGGCCAGCGCGTCGGCCGCGCGGAGCTGCGCATCGGACATCCCGGACACCCCCCGCCCCCGCAACCAGCGGCGGAGCACCCTGCGCCGGACGGCGGCGGGCAGCTGCGCCAACGGGCCCACCTCCAGCTCCGGTGTGACGACCACCGCGTCCGCCACCGCGTCCAGCGCGTCGGCGTCCTCCCGGAGCTGGACGGCGGTGCGGGCCAGCGCCGCCGCCACGCCGCCCGCGAGCACGTCCTCCAGCAGCGGCAGCACCTCGTGGCGCAGGCGGACGCGGGTGAACCGCCGGTCGTCGTTGTGCGGGTCGTCCCACACCGGCAGGCCGAGCTCGGCGCAGGCGGCGCGGGTCGTCGCGCGGCGGACGTCGAGCAGCGGGCGGCACCACGGGTCGTCCCACGGGCGCATGCCGGCGATCGACCGCGGCCCCGACCCGCGGCCCAGCCCGAGCAGCACCGTCTCGGCCTGGTCGTCGAGGGTGTGGCCGAGCAGCACGGGGGTGTCCGGTCGCGGCCGGGCCGCGCGCAGCGCCGCGTACCGGGCGGCGCGGGCGGCCGCCTCGACGCCGCCCGGGCCGTCCACCGTCACCGCGAGGACGGTCGCGGGGACGTCGATCCCGGCGAGCACCTCCACGGTCCGCGCGGCCCGCGCGGCCGACCCGTCCTGCAGCCCGTGGTCGACCACCGCGGCCCGCACCCCGTCGCGCTCGGCCCGTGCTGCCGCGGCGAGGGCGAGCGAGTCCGCGCCCCCGGAGCAGGCCACCAGCACCGGCCCGTCCGGCAGGTGGGCCAGGGACGCGCGCACGGCCCGCCGCACGACGGTGAGGGCGGTCGGCGCGGGCACGCCCCCACCCTCCCACCCGGCGGCCCGGCGCGGTCACCAAGTGTTGGGGCGGTGGTCACCGCGAGCCCCGAAGCCGGTGATCTTGCCGGGGTCGCCGGACCCTTCATGCCGGGCGGCCGCGGGGACGGTCCGACGCTCGGGACCGGACCCGGCCGATCGGGGCCGGACGGCGCCGGCGCGGATGATCGCCGCGGTCGGGACATCCCGGCCACTGGTGGCCGTCACGTCCCGATGCTGGTGATCTTGCCCGGGTCGCCTGGCCCTCGGGCAGGTCGGGCGGACGCAGACGCGGGGGTCGGCTCGGCGGTCGCGGACCGGACCCCGGCCGATGGGGCCGGAGGTGCCGGGCGGGCCGGCCGGACCACCGGGTGTCGGCGCGTCGGGGGGCGGTGATCGCGGCGGTCCGGCGCGTGGGCTGCGGTGATCGCCGCGGTCGGGACATCCCGGCCACGGGTGGCCCTCATGTCCCGGTACTGGTGATCTTGCCCAGGTCACCGGACCTCTGGATACGTCGAGCGGATGCCGGCGCGAGGGAGGCTCGACGGTCGCGGGCCGGACCTGGCTGATGGGGCCGGAGGGCGTCGGTCGAGCCGCTCGGTCCACCGGGTGTCGGCCCGTCGGTCGCGGTGATCGCCGCGATCGGGACATCCCGGCCGCACATGGCCCTCATGTCCCGATGCCGGCGATCTTGCCCGGACGCCGCCCCCTCGGCGCGTCGTCGGGCGGGCGCGGGGCGCGAGGGCGGCTCGGCGGTCGCGGACCGGACCCCGGGCGGTGGGCCGGACGGGCCTCGGTCGAGCCGGTCCGGACCGTCGGGCGTCGGCGCGTCGGCCCG
>JAPLAT010000181.1 GCA_026393175.1 Pseudonocardiales bacterium | reverse complement strand
ACGATCCGCACACCCGGAGTATGTCGGCCGTCCGTGGCACGCTCGCCGCATGACCGAGGTGATCCTGTTCCACCACGTCCAGGGCCGCACCCCCGGTGTGGTCGCGTTCGCCGACGCCCTGCGCGCCGCCGGCCACGAGGTCGCCGTCCCGGACCTGTTCGACGGGGCCACGTTCCCCACCGTCGAGGCGGGGATGGCGTATGTCGAGGAGATCGGCACGCAGGCTGTCGTGGACCGCGCGGTCGCCGCGGCCGACGCGGCGTCCGGCCCGGTCGTGTACGCCGGGATGTCGCTGGGAGTGATGCGCGCCCAGGAGCTCGCCCAGAGCCGGGCCGGCGCGCGGGGTGCGCTGCTGCTGCACGCCGGCGTGCCCGCCGAGGCGTTCGGCGGCTGGCCGCCGGGCGTCGCGCTGCAGGTGCACGTGCACGCCGACGACCCGCTCGGCGACGTCGAGGACTGCCGCGAGCTCGTCGCCACGGTGTTCGGCGCGGAGCTGTTCCTCTACCCGGGCTCCTCGCACCTGTTCACCGACGCGAGCCTGCCCGACCACGACGCGGAGCACACGGCCCTGGTGCTGGAGCGCTCGCTGGCCTTCCTCGCCCGCCTGGCCTGAGGTGCCGCGCGCCGTCGTGCCTCAGGAGCGCTCGCGCTTGAGCTTGCGCAAGCCGCCTGCGCGGTTGTTCGCGATGATCTGCCGGACCATCACCAGCAGCGGCTCCGCAGGCACCCGCACGCCCTCGTGCACGGCGACCGTGCGGGCCGTGGAGTTGGCGTGGCCCGCGGTGATGATCCCGTCCGGGTCGGGCACGATCGCGCCGTCGTAGAGGAAGACGTTGACGTGCGTGCGCGCCGCGAGCAGGGCGGCGACGGTGCCCTGGCAGACGAAGTACGGCTGCACCGTCCGCTTGATCGTCTCCTGGAGCTCGGGGTCCGCGGCGTGCATGAGGTCGCGCACCTCGTGGCAGATCGACTGCTGCCAGTCCGGCAGCGCGTCGATGTAGGCGTCGACCCGATCGTCCTTGGCGTAGGTCATCGCCCCATGGTGCACTCCCGGGGTGACGGGGCCCGCCGACGTTCCCGAGGACGTGCTCGCCGGGCTGCGCGCGATCTGCACGCGGCTGCCGGAGGTGCACGAGCAGCCGGCCTGGGTCGGGGTGCGCTGGCGGGTGCGGGCGCACACCTTCGCGCACGTGCTGGTCACCGCGGGCGGGCGGCCGGCCGCGCACGTCCGGGCGTCCGGCGTCGACGGCGGCTGCCTGCTGGTGTTCCGCGCCGAGGGCGTCGAGCTGGACGTCCTTCGCCGCACCGGGCCGCCGTTCTTCCGCGCGCCGTGGGGCGAGGACGTGGTCGGCATGGTGCTCGGCGCGGACGTCGACTGGGCGGAGATCGGCGAGCTGCTCACCGACAGCTACTGCGTCCGGGCGCCGCGCCGGCTCGCCGCGCTGGTGGACCGTCCGCCGGGCTGAGCAGCTCGTCGCCACGAACGGGTGGAGCCGTCGCCGGGCCGGGCGTCGACCGCGACGCCCTCCGCTACAACACGTGGGGAGAGCCAGCGACGACGGGGGACGCCCACGCCATGAAGATCGCAACCCAGGGCCGGCCGGCCCACGCGATGACGGTCGGTGACCGGGTGGGGTGGGGGCCGACGCCGCGCTCCCGCCGCTCGTACACCGGGCGCGGCGACGGCCGGGCCATGACGGCGCTGCGCGCCACGGCCTACGTCCTCGCCTCGCTGGCGAGCCTGGTGTTCCTCGCGCTCGTCGTCTACGGGGCCGTGCAGCTGAACCGGCTGCAGGAGGCCTGGCCGGTCTTCCCGGGCGGCTGATCCCGCCGAGCGGATGGCGGGCCGAGCACGAGGGTGCGGTCCGTCCGGTCGGGGGCTGACGGGATGCGATCTCGGCGCCGTGTGGTCTCGGCGGGGCGGTCGGCTCGGGTCCGGCTGGTGCGCGGGTGTGTGCAGAGCGGGACGAGGGTGCGGTCTGTCCGGTCGGGGGCTGACGGGGTGCGATCTCGTTGGTCGGTCGACCGGTGAGGGTGCGGTCTGTCCGGTCGGGGGCGGACGGGGTGCGATCTCGGCGCCGCGGGATCTCGCCGGGGCGGCCGGCTCGGGTCCGGCCGGTGCGCGGGTGTGTGCAGAGCGGGACGAGGGTGCGGTCTGTCCGGTCGGTGGCGGACGGGGTGCGATCTCGGCGCCGTGTGGTCTCGGTGGGGCGGTCGGCTCGGGTCCGGCCGGTGCGCGGGTGTGAGCAGAGCGGGACGAGGGTGCGGTCTGTCCGGTCGGGGGCGTACGGGGTGCACTCTCGGCCGTCGGTCGACCGCCGAGGGTGCACTCCCTCCGGTGTCGGGCGGACGGGGGGCGATCTCGGCCACCGGCCCGCCCGGCCCGTCAGCTCGCCAGCATCTCGGCGATCACCTCGTCGATCGCGGCGGGGTCCTCCGGGCGCAGCCCGAACATGCCGAAGTGGCCCATCGGGGTCGCGATCGGGCGGTAGTGCCCGTTCGGGATGAGGGCGCAGTCCGCCTCGCAGTCCTCCGGCGGGAAGAACAGGTCCTCGGAGAACGGCACGACGAAGATCTGCCCGGTGATCCGGCCCAGCGCGGCGGCGAGGTCGCCCCCGGCGTGGGCGGCGATGTCGCCCGCCCGCCACTTGGCGCCCTGGGTGAGCAGGTTGTTCGGGTCCATGGGGGCGAAGTAGGCGCGGATGAACCCCTGGCGGAAGTCGTCGGCCGAGGCGAAGCCCAGGCCCCGCCACAGCTCCGTGCGGAAGAACTCGGCCGAGAGCCCCATCAGCGTGAACGCGACGGCGAGCCGGGTGAGGCCGAGCCGGACCTCGGCGGGGTCGTCGTAGAAGCCGTCCCGGAACCCGGGGTCGGAGCGCAGCAGCTCCGTCCAGGTGTCGATGAAGACCTGGTTGTGCACCGGGGTGCGCGCGGTGGCGGCGAACACCGCGGCCCGCGGCACCATCTCCGGGAAGCGGACCGCCCACTCGTAGGTCTGCTGCCCGCCCATCGACCAGCCCAGCACCGCCTGCAGCTTCTCGATCCCGAAGTGCTCGGTGACCAGTCGGTGCTGCGCGATCACGTCGTCGGCGACCGCCACCGGCGGGAACTGGCCGCGGTCGAACGGGGCGGGGGTGTTCGACGGGCTGGAGGAGAACCCGCCGCCGAACTGGCCCGGCAGGATGACGAAGTGCTTCGCGGGGTCGAGCGGGCGGCCCTCGCCGACGTAGTTCTCCATGAACGCCGACGTCCCGGAGAACATGTGCGGCGCCAGCACCGCGTTGTCCCGGGCCTCGTTCAGCGTGCCGAGCGTCTTGTAGCCGAGCCGGGCGTTCGGGATCGTGTAGCCGGTCGTCAGGGCGAAGCCGCCCAGGTCGAGGTACTCGTGCTTCCCGTGGACCTCGTCGGTGTAGTAGTCGGGCACCGGATCTCCCTCTGCGTCGGGGGCGACATGGTCGTGCGCGGTAGGCGGGCCGGGGCCATGCCTACCGCGCACGGTGGACGTTGCGCTAGCGGGCGGGGTCGACCGCCACCGGTTCCCGGTGGGCCTCGTGGTGGCCGGCGTCGCGCGGCGTCGCCAGCACCGCCCTCGTCTGCTCGTCGAGCGCGGCCTCGGACAGCGCGCCGTTGCCCGCGAGCACGGTCTCCAGGGCCGCGAGCCAGTGCTCGTAGTACGACCACGGCTCGGTGCCGCCCTCGGCCTCCCACCGCTTGATGGAGTCGATGAGCGAGAGCTGGAACTCCGACCACTCGTACTGGCCGTTGTGGTAGGCCGCCACGGCCATCGCGAACGCCCGGATCTCCCACGGGTGGTCGAAGGAGTGCTCGCCGCCGGGGAGCCGGGACACGAGCTCCTCGACCCGGCGCCGGGCGTCGCCCAGCTCGGTGGCGGTCTGGCGGAACGCCATCAGGCCGCCCCGACCGGGCCCACGCCGATCATCGAGTCCCGGGTGACGAGCGCGGCGAGCGCCTTCTCGTCGAGGCCCTCGGTGCCGGCCGGGCGCTGCGGGAGCACCCAGTAGCGCATCTCGGACGAGGAGTCCCACACGCGGACCTCGACGGAGTCCGGCACGTCGAAGCCGAAGTCCTCGCGCAGCACCTTGCGCGGCTCGCGGACGATGCGCGAGCGGAACTCCGGGCCCTTGTACCAGTTCGGCGGCAGCCCGAGGACCGGCCACGGGTAGCACGAGCACAGCGTGCAGGTGATGACGTTGTGCACGGTGTCGGTGTTCTCGACGACGACCATGTCCTCGCCCTGCAGCCCGCCGATGCCCAGCTCCCGGCACGCGGCGCTGGCGTCGGCGACCAGCCGGGCCTTGAACTCGGGGTCGCTCCACGCCTTGGCGACGACGGAGGCCCCGAGCTGCGGCCCGACCTCGTTCTCGTAGATCTCGACGAGCCGGTCGATCGCCGCCGTCGTCATGATCCCCTTCTCGATCATGATCGCCTCCAGCGCCTTGACGCGGGCCGCGATCTCCTCGGGGGTACGGACCTTCGCGCTCATCGCTCGTCCTCGCTGCGCTCGGCCGGCGCTTCGCGCAGGCGCTGTGTCGACGATTCGCTCGCAAGCTCGCTCATGCGGCTGACTCCTGGCTGGTGGCGTGGGTGATGTAGGGCTCCCAGACGTCGAAGTAGACGACGCCGTTGGGCTCGGCCGCCTCGGCGCCCCAGAGCTCCTCGTTGGTGAACTTGACCGTGTAGACGTGCTCGGGGGCGTCGTCCCCGCCGTTGCCCGCGCTGTCGGGGTAGATCATCGTGCCGTGCGCCATCTCGATCACACCGGTGCGACCGCTGATGTAGCGGGCCTTGCGGGTGTGCCCGCGGGGCACGTCGCGGAGGACGGTGACGCGGTCGCCGACGGCGAACTTCGCCACCTTGTCCGACGGGCGCCCGGCCGGGACGCCGTTCTGGACCGCCCAGTCGACGAACGCGAGCAGGTCGGGATCCTCGCGCTCGGGCAGGGGCGCGTCCGGGTTCTCCAGGTAGAACTGCGTGCGCTTCTCGATCTCCGCCTCGTCGAGGACGCCCTTCTGGACGCCCCAGTGCTCGGCGGCGTGCATCCAGTGCTCGTAGTAGGGCGAGAGCAGGTACACCGCGGGGTGCATCTGCTCGATGCCGTAGCGGAACATGTCGACGCCGAAGAACCCCGCGCGGAACGGCATGGAGAACATGGCGAACGCCGCCTTCTCCCACTCCTCGCGGAACACCGGCTCGGACTCCGGTACCGGGACGGGGCCGAGCCCGTCGGTCCCGCCGAGGTCGTGCACGCCGTTCATGCCTGGCTCCCTGCGGTAGCGCCTGCCGGCGTCGGGAAGCCCCCGACCGCCTGCTCGAACGTGTGCGCGACGCGCAGCACCGTCGCGTCGTCGAACTGCTTGCCGATGATCATCATCCCGGTGGGGAGGCCGTCGACCGGGCCCGCGGGCACCGAGCACGCCGGGTGGCCGGTGACGTCGGTGACGCAGGTGTTGGTGATCATCTCCAGCGCCCGGCCGATGATCTCCTCGCGCGGGGCGTCCGGGTCGGGGATGACCGTGGAGTGCATCGGCGTGGTGGGCAGGACCAGCACGTCGTAGCGCGAGAGCGCCTCGTCGTAGGCGGCCCGGAGCTGCGTGGCCAGGTTCTGGGCCATGCCGTAGTGCTTGCCGTGGTGGGTGGTGAGCGCGTACTTCCCGGCCAGCAGCACGAGCTTGACGGTCTCGGAGAACCGGCTGCCGTCGGCGCGCCACTGCGTGCCGTAGTGCTCCATGACCTCCGGGTCGTAGAGGCCCTTCCAGTTCAGGCCGTACCCGTTGAGGTCCACCATCTGTGACGCCGCGCCCTCGGTGGCGATGACGTCCCAGATCTTCGCGCCGTGCAGGTGCCACGGCACCGAGACGTCCTCGACGACGAGCCCGGCGCCGCGCAGCGTCTCGGCCGCCGCGCGGACGGAGGCGTCGACGCCGGGATCGGAGTTCGGCAGGCCGAAGCCCTCGGTGAGGACCCCGACGCGCAGTCCCTCCGCGCCGCGGCCCAGCGCGGCCACGTAGTCGTCGGGGACGAGGTCACGGGGCTGGCGGGGGTCGAGCCCGTCCGGTCCGGCGATCACGCTCAGCACGAGGGCGGCGTCGGCGACGGTGCGCGTCATCGGGCCGACGTGGTCGATCGACTGCTCGATCGGGA
>JAPLAT010000089.1 GCA_026393175.1 Pseudonocardiales bacterium | reverse complement strand
GGCACGGTCCCGGTCAGCACGGTCCAGGTCGGCACGGTCCCGGTCAGCACGGTCCCGGTCGGCACGGTCCAGGTCGGCATCGTCGCGGTCAGCACGATCCAGGCCTGCACCGTCCAGGTCGGCACCGTGCGGCTCGGCCCCCTCGAGGTCGGCATCCGGCCCAGCACCGTCCAGGTCGGCACGGTGCGGCTCGGCCCCCTCCAGGTCGACATCCGGGCCGGCACCGTCCAGGTCGGCACGGTGCGGCTCGGCCCCCTCCAGGTCGACATCCGGGCCGGCACCGTCCAGGTCGGCACCGTGTGGTCCGGCCCCATCCGGCACGGCGCCATCCGGGTCGGCCCCATCCGGTCCGGCGCCATCCGGGCCGGCCCCGTCCGGCACACCGTCGTCCGGCTCAGCAGCGTCAGCCCGGTCCGGCCCTGCGCCGTCCCGCTCCAACCCCTCGGGCCCGGCACCACCGGATCCGGGCGCGGGTTCGTCGGGGTCCGGCTCCACGCCGTACCCGGGGGCCTCGTCGACCGCCGGGTCGTCGACGATCTCGTCCTCGTACTCGTAGGGGTCCTCGCGGGGCGTGCCGAGCCGGGCGATGAGCACGGCGGGCAGCCCGACCAGCAGCGCCACCGCCGGCACGAGGAGGGCGGCGGGCAGGGCGACGGGGTCGTACGGGCCGGCCGCGAGCCGCCCCCCGGCGAGGAGGGCGACGAGCCCGACCCCGAGGGCGGCGAGGCCCACGGCGGCGGCGCAGACGCGGACGGCGTCGGGGCCGGTCCACCGGGCCTGCGAGCCGACCAGCACCCCGACGGCGACGGGCGCGAGCAGCACGAGCGGCGTCCACGGCGAGGGGGCGCCGCCGGGCAGGGCCGCGAGCAGCGGGAACACCGAGGCCTCGCCCGCGGTCACACCGAACGGCGACACCTCCGCCGAGCCGACGGCGAAGCCCGGGCCGAGCGCCCAGGCCAGCCCGGCCGCGACGGCGTTGGGCAGGTACGCGACGGCCAGCAGCGTCACGCCGATGCCGGCGCCGAAGCCGGGGGCCAGCTCGGCGTAGGCCGCGCCGATCACGGGGGCGGCCAGCACCAGCCCGGCGGTGAGGACCACGGCGCCGACCCCGGCGAGCGCGGTCAGGGCGAGGGCGGCCAGGCGCAGCGCGTCGCCGGACCACTCCGGGGCGCGGGCGACCCACTCGCCGGGCACCCCGCACACCCGCACCACGCCGATCGCCGCCGCCGCCCCGGCGAGCAGGCCGGACGCGACGAGCGCGGCCCACGGGGCGGCCGCGACCTCGGCGGAGCGGGGCAGCAGCGCGCTGCCGAGCACCGCGACGGCGGAGTGCGCGCCCGCGACGGCGACGAGCACCGGGCCGGCGTCGGTGCGGACGCGTCCACCCAGCCGCCGCGCCGTCCACCCGGCCGCGACGGCGATGACGGCGGCGACGACGACGGTCGGCAGCAGGGGCAGCACCCCGAGCGGCTCGCCGCCGAGCACGAGCGGGATGCGGTGGGCGGCCAGCCAGAGCGGGATCGCGGCGGCGAAGGAACCGTCCAGCGTCATCCCGCCGCCGCTGGTGAGCACCACGGAGGCCGCGGCCGGCACGAGCAGCCCGTAGCTGACGATCACCGACCCCATGGCGCCGGCGAGCAGGATGCGGAGCCGGTCCAGGCCCTCGGGATCGGGCCGCGCGCCGGGCGCGGCGGGGCCGGTCGCGTCGAGAGTGCTCGTCACCCGACCAGGGTCTCAGCGCGACGCCCCCGCGCCGGTCAGGCGCGCGGGGGCGCGGGCGGGTGAAACGTCAGCGCGACGGCGGGTCGTTCGGCTTGCTGAAGAAGGTGGTCTCGTCGGCGGGCCGCTTCTCCTCGCCCGTGCCGTTCTCCCCGGACGGGGTGGCGGGCGGGGCCGCGGCCGGGGTCCCGGAGGCCGGTGTGCTGGCCGTGGAGAACTCGCTGGTGGACGACGTCGACCCGGGGCCGCCGTACCAGGCCGGGGTGCCGCCCTCGGTGCCCGTGGGCACCGCGACCGTGGCGTCCGCCGGGTCGCCCTGGCCCGCCGCGGTGGGTGTGGAGCCGGTCTGGCCGCCACCGTAGCCCGCCCCGTAGCCCGCGCCCGCCGCGCCGTAGGCACCCGACTGGCCGTAGCCGCTCTGCTGGCCGAACGCTGCGCCCGGCTGCTGGCCCGGCTGCTGCTGGCCGTAGCCCGGCTGGCCGCCGCCGTAGCCCGGCTGCGGCCCGTAGCCCGGCCCGCCGCCGTAGCCGCCCTGCTGGCCGTAGCCCGGCTGGCCGCCGTAGCCCGCGGGGGCGGTGCGCCGCGGGGCGGGCGCCTTGATCACGCCGGCGTCCATGAGGTACGCGCCGACGGCGAGGGCGGCGGTGACGAAGCCGAGCACCACGGCGATGATCGCGATCGCGCTGTTGTCGACGAACTCCGACGACGCGGCGACGTAGAGCAGGAGCATGAGCGCGCCGACGACCGTCAGCACCGCGGCCGGGAGCAGGACCCGCGCCGCCTTCGGCAGCACCGCCGACCCGGCGAGGAGGCCGCCGGAGAGCAGCATGGCGCCGCCGATGCTGCCCAGCGCCGGGGCGGAGTCGAAGAAGGCCAGCAGGTAGATCACCAGGCTGAGCCCGGCGGCACCCAGCGCGAGCAGGCGCGCAGGACCGGGGGCGAGCTGCCCGTCGGTGGTCGGTGCGGCCGTGGCGGCCGAGGAGGCCTCGGGCGGCTGGGTCATGGTCGGTGCTCCCCTTTCGTGCGGACTCCCGCGGTCCGGCGTACGGGTGTGCCGAACGCTAGACCATCGGCCCGGGCGGGCTCCCGAGCCCGGCCCCGGATGGCAGCAAAGCCACTTTCACGCCAGGAGGTGGCGTGAAAGTGGCTTTGCTGCAAGGGGACGGACAGGGGGCGCTACAGGCCCGCGACGATCTCCCGCATGAGGGCGGCGGTCTCGCTGGGCGTCTTGCCGACCTTCACCCCGGCGGCCTCGAGGGCCTCCTTCTTGGCCTGGGCCGTGCCCGCCGAGCCGGAGACGATCGCGCCGGCGTGGCCCATCGTCTTGCCCTCGGGCGCGGTGAACCCGGCGAC
>JAPLAT010000004.1 GCA_026393175.1 Pseudonocardiales bacterium | reverse complement strand
TGGGCCCACATGTACGCCAGCGTCACGCGCACACCGGCGGCCTTGGCCGTGGAGTCGCCGGGCATCCGGGTCCACAGCGTGCCCTTGCCGTGCACGACCTCGTCGTGACTGATGGGCAGGACGAAGTTCTCGCTCCACGCGTACATCAGCGAGAAGGTCATCTGGTTGTGGTGGTAGCTGCGGTGGATGGGGTCGCGCCCGGTGTAGTCGAGCGTGTCGTGCATCCAGCCCATGTTCCACTTGAGCCCGAACCCGAGACCGCCCATGTAGGTGGGCCGGGTGACGCCCGGCCAGGCGGTGGACTCCTCGGCGATCGTGACGACTCCCGGGTGCTCCCGGTAGACCGTCGCGTTCATCTCCTGCAGGAACGCCACGGCGTCGAGGTTCTCGCGCCCGCCGTAGATGTTGGGCAGCCACTGCCCGTCCTTGCGGGAGTAGTCCAGGTAGAGCATCGAGGCGACGGCGTCGACGCGCAGGCCGTCGATGTGGAAGGACTCCAGCCAGTACAGCGCGTTGGCGACGAGGAAGTTGCGCACCTCCTTGCGGCCGAAGTCGAACACGAGCGTGCCCCAGTCGGGCTGCTCGCCGCGGCGCGGGTCGGCGTGCTCGTAGAGCGCGGAGCCGTCGAACTTCGCCAGCGCCCACTCGTCGCGCGGGAAGTGCGCGGGCACCCAGTCGACGATGACGCCGTAGCCGTGCTGGTGCAGGTGGTCGACGAACCAGCGGAACTCGTCCGGGGTGCCGAAGCGGGAGGTCGGCGCGTAGTAGGAGGTGACCTGGTAGCCCCAGGACCCGCCGAAGGGGTGCTCGGCGACCGGCAGCAGCTCCACGTGGGTGAAGCCGGTCTCGTCGAGGTACTCCACGAGCTGCTGGGCGGCCTCGCGGTAGCTCAGGCCCCGGCGCCACGAGCCCAGGTGCACCTCGTAGACGCTCATCGGCGCGGCGTGCGCCTGCTTCTGCGCGCGGGCGGCGAGCCACTCGGCGTCGGCCCACTCGTGGGTGTCGACGTCGACGACCGACGCGGTGGCCGGCGGCACCTCGGTGCGGAACGCCATCGGGTCGGCCTTGTCGCGCCAGCGCCCGTCCTGGCCCAGCACGCGGAACTTGTACCGGGTGCCCACGCCGACGCCGGGGACGAACAGCTCCCACACCCCGGAGCTGCCGAGCACGCGCATCGGGTGCGCCCAGCCGGCCCAGCCGTCGAAGTCGCCCGTCACGCGGACGCCCTGCGCGCTGGGTGCCCACACGGCGAAGCTCGTGCCGGTGACCTGCCCCGCGGGCGTGTCGTAGGAGCGGACGTGCGCGCCGAGGACGTCCCACAGGCGCTCGTGGCGGCCCTCGCCGATCAGGTGCAGGTCCACCTCGCCGAGCGTGGGCAGCCAGCGGTAGGGGTCGTCGACGATGTCGACGCGGTCGCCGTAGCGGACCGCCAGCCGGTAGTCGGCGGGCGGTCCCGGGACCACGCCGGAGAACAGCCCGGCGTCGTGGACCCGCACCAGCGGATGGCCCTCACCCCCCTCGCGCACGACGTGCACCTCGTCGGCGTGCGGCCGCAGCACCCGCACCACGGTGCCGTCGGGGTGCGGGTGCGCACCCAGCACCGAGTGGGGGTCGTGGTGCGCGCCCCCCAGTACCCGGTCGACGGTGCCGGGGTCGGGCGGGCAGGCATCGATCGTCCGTGTGGTGTTCTCCTCGCGATCCACCCGCGCACCCTATGGCCAAGGGGCCCCGGTCGCCGACCCCGGACGGCCCGAGTTCGGCGGGTCGCGCCGGGACGGGCCTGCTCTCGGCGGTGTCAGGCGGCGGCCGTGCCGCCCAGGAGCGCGCGGCAGGTCCGCACGAGCGGGTGCCGGGTGCCGGAGCGGGAGCTCGTGACGTCGAGCACGCCGCGCAGGTGCCCGGCCGCGTCGGCCGCGCGACCGGCGCCGAGGAGTGCGAGGGCCAGGGCGAGCCGGCCGTTGAGCGTGGAGTCGTGGGCCGCGCCCAGCACCCGGGTGCGTCGCGCGACGACGTCGGCCAGGTCGGTGCACGCCTGCTCGGCACGGCCGGCGGCCAGGTGCGCGACGGCCAGGTTCCCGCGGACGACGAGGGTGTCCGGGTGGTCCGGCCCGAGCAGGGCGGCGCAGTCGCCCGCCAGGCGCTGCAGGTGGTCGGTCGCCTCCACGTCCTGGGCGTCCGCGAGCAGGGACAGCCCCAGCCCGTTCTCGGCGGAGAGCGTCTCGTGGTGCAGCGGGCCGAGCGTGCGGCTGCGTTCCGCGGCCTGCTGCTCCAGGATCGGCCGCATCAGCGGCAGCCCGGCCTCCGACGTGCCGAGCGCGCCGCACGCCGCGCGGTGCAGCGCCCTCGCCGGGATCCCCGTGCCGTCCACCCGTGTACTCCGATCGCCGCGCCGCACTGCTCCGGTCGCCTCGAACGGTAGGACGACCATCCGGGGGACGAGAAGAGCGCGTGGATCAGCGGATGGCTCCGTGCGGTGAACGGCCGTTGAGCCATCAGGGTGATGGATTGGTCCCGCAGGACCGATCCCGCGCTCGCCCGTCACTCTGCGACGGCGCCGGCACCGTCAGCGGGCCGCGTCGGCCTCCTCGGTGAGCCGGGCGATCGAGGCGAGCGGGATCGGGGCCCACGCCGGGCGGCTGCGGGTCTCGTAGAGCAGCTCGTACACGGCCTTGTCGAGCTCGAACGCGCGCAGCAGGGCCCGCTGGTCGCGCGGGTCGGACCCGGCGCGCAGGGCGTACCCGTCGCAGAAGGCGGACCGGTTGCGCTCGGCCCACTCATTGGCCCGCCACTCCAGCTGCGTGTCCTGGTCGGGGCCGGACTGCAGGATCTGGTGGAACGCGGCGTAGTCGAAGGAGCGCAGCATCCCGGCGACGTCGCGCAGCGGGCTGTCGGGCCGCGCCCGCTCGGCCAGCGGAGCGGCGGGCTCGCCCTCGAAGTCGATGATCAGCCAGCCGTAGGGGGTGCGCAGGGTCTGGCCCAGGTGCAGGTCGCCGTGCACCCGCTGGGCGGGCAGCGGCGCCCCCAGCGCCGCGACGGCGTCGTAGGTGCGGCGGATCGCGTCGACGTGCGGCGCCAGCGCAGGCACCTCCGCGGTGGTCACGGCGAGGCGCTGGTGCCAGACGGCGGCCAGCTCCCGGGCGTCGCGCTCGGCGGTGCCCAGCGCGCGGCGCAGCTCGTCGTGGACGACGGCCACGGTCTCGCCCAGCCGGGACGCCTCCGCGGCGAAGTCGCCGCCCACCTCGTCGGCCCGCAGGTCGGCCTCGGCGAGCAGGTCGCGGACGCTGGCCATCGCCATCGACCAGCCGTCGGCGGAGTTCGCCGCGAAGTCCTGCAGCATGCCCAGCGTGGCCGGCTCGCCGTCCAGCGTCCCCTCGATCGCGCCCTGCAGGGCGGCGACCTCGTGGCTGCCCACCGAGCGCAGGGCGCGGTGCAGCTCCAGGTCGGGGTTGGTGCCCGCGGTGACGCGGCGGAAGGTCTTGAGGATCGACCGCTCGCCCCACGACACCGACGTGTTCGACTGCTCGACGCCCAGCACCCGGCCGGGCACGTCGTGCGCGATGTCGGCGCCGGGCTCGGGGACGAAGCGCAGGTCGCCGACCTGGCGCCCCTCGCGGATCGCCTCCAGCAGCCACGCCGTGACCTCGACGTCCCACAGCCCGTCGTAGACGACGCCCTCGGCCGTGTGCCCGATCGCGACGTGCTCCAGCTCGCCGCGGATCTGGTCGCGGCGGCCCAGGTAGAGCTGGTAGTGCTGCACGGGCGAGTCGTCGCCGAACCGGACGGCCAGCAGGAGGTGGTCGAGGAGCGGTTCACCGCCGGTGATCAGCGGGGTCCGGGCCGCGACCTCCACGGCGCGGACGGGGCGCCCCTTCGCCGCGAACCAGCGCTGCCGGGGCAGCCACTCGACGAGCAGTTCCTCCAGTGACGTCACGTGGAGTCCTCCGGTGGGGTGATCGAGAACCAGTAGAAGCCGTGTCCCGGGAGGGTCAGCAGATAGGGGAGTTCCCCGACACGCGGGAACGGAACACCACCGGTGAGCTCGTGCAGCGCCCGGCCGTTCCAGGCCGACAGGTCCAGCTCGACGGGCTGGGGGAAGCGGCTCATGTTGCTCACGCACAGCACCACGTCGTCCCCGTGCTCGCGGACGTAGGCCAGCACGGACGGGTTCGACCCGCCGAGCTCGTGGTACTCGCCGAGCCCGAACGCGGGGTGCCGCTTGCGGATCTCGATCATGCGCCGGGTCCAGTGCAGCAGCGAGGTCGACGAGTTGAGCTGCGCCTCGACGTTGACGGCCTGGTACCCGTACAGCGGGTCCATGATGATCGGCAGGTA
>JAPLAT010000045.1 GCA_026393175.1 Pseudonocardiales bacterium | reverse complement strand
CTCGGCCTGGCCGCCGTCGTCGACGAGACGGTGGGCGATGCGGGCAAGCCCGCCGGGATGGGCCCCGCCGTCGAACGGCTGCTGGCCGCGCACGGCATCGCCGACGAGCCGTGGCGGCTGCTCTCGGTCGGCGACCTGTGGGACAACGACCTGCGCGAACCCGCCGCCCGCGGCTGCGCGACGGCCTACATCGACCGGTTCGGGCTGCGCCGCGGCCGGGCCGACGCCCGCGCCGCGACGTTCGAGGGTCTCTACGACGCGGTGCGGGCCTGGGCGGCCGACGCCCACGCGTTCGCGGGGCGGCCCGTGAACGTCCGGTGAACGGGGTATCGCGATCCTGACCAGGTCGTTGCCCGGCCGGTCCGGGCACCGCTAGCGTTCCGTGAAACACCGTTCCCCAGCCGGGCGACCGGTGAAATCGTGTTCCATCGAGGAGACGACATGGGCAAGCGGGCGGCACGTGTGGCCGGGATGCTGGCGGCCGGTGCGCTGCTGGCCGCGTGCGGCGGGGGCGGCGGCGAGGCGGCCGGCCCCGACGGCGGCGCCGCCCCGGAGCGGCTCGTGCTCGGCCTGGTGCCCTCGGCCGAGGTCGACCAGCTCGTCATCGACGCCGAGGGCCTGGGCGAGCTGATCTCCGCCGAGCTCGGCATCCCGGTGGAGACGCGGGTCACCGACAGCTACTCGGCGCTCGTCGTGGCGATGCAGACCGGCCAGGCCGACGTCGGGCTGTTCGGGCCGATCGCGCTCGTGCAGTCGGTCGACCAGGCAGGCGCCGTGCCGATCCTGCAGTCCGTGCGCCGCGGCACCTCGACCTACCACACGCAGTGGATGACCAACGACCCCGCGCGCTTCTGCACCACGCCGGTCGTCCAGGCCCCCAACCCCGAGGGCCAGGTCTTCAACTACTGCAACGGCACCGACACCGCCGAGACCGGTCCGGTCGGCGAGGAGGCCATCGGCAACATCGCCGAGGGCGACACGGTGATGTTCGTCGACGAGGGCTCGGCGTCGGGCTACTACTACCCGGCCACCCAGATCCAGCAGGTCACCGGCATCGACCCGCTCACCGGCATCGACGCCCAGTTCGCGGGCGGGCACCCCAACTCCGTGCTCGCCGTCGCCCGCGGCGACGTCGCGGTGGGCGTGAGCTTCGACGACGCCCGCAACGACGTGGTCGAGGAGGACCCGGAGATCGGGTCCAAGGTCACGGTGTTCGCCTGGTCGGCCGAGATCCCCAACGACGGCGTCGCGGTGCGCGGTGACCTGCCCGAGGACTTCCGGCAGCGGATCGCCGACGCGATGACCACCGTCATCGAGACGCCGGAGGGCGCCGAGGCGTTCGACGCGGTCTACTCGATCGAGGGCCTCGTGCCCGCCGACCCCGAGGCGCTCGACGTCGCCCGCCAGGTCGCGGCGAACTTCGGCGGCTGATCCTTGATCCGCTTCTCGGGCGTGGAGGTCACGTACCCCAACGGGGTGCGTGGCCTCGACGGCGTCGACCTGGATATCCCCGAGGGCCAGTTCGTGGTCGTGGTCGGGCTCTCCGGGGCCGGCAAGTCCACGCTGGTGCGCACCGTCAACGGGCTCGTCACCCCGACGGCGGGCGAGCTGGAGGTGGCGGGGCGCCGGGTCGACGGCGCGAGCCGCAGGCAGCTCCGGGAGCTGCGCGCGGGCGTCGGCATGGTGTTCCAGTCGTTCAACCTGGTCAAGCGCACCAGCGTCATGAACAACGTGCTCATGGGGCGGCTGCACGCCACGCCGACCTGGCGGTCGGTGCTCGGGCTGTGGCGCCCGGCCGACCGGGAGATCGCGTTCGAGGCGCTGGAGCGCGTGGGGATCGTGGAGAAGGCGTGGACGCGCGCGTCGGACCTCTCCGGCGGCCAGCAGCAGCGCGTCGCCATCGCCCGCGTCCTCGCCCAGCAGCCCCGGGTGCTGCTCGCCGACGAGCCGGTGGCCAGCCTCGACCCGCCGACGGCCAACCAGGTGCTGCGCGACATGAAGCGCATCGGCGGCGAGCTCGGCATCACCACCGTGGTCAACCTGCACTTCCTCGACATGGCCCGGCGCTACGCCGACCGGATCGTCGGGATGCGGGCGGGCCGGGTCGTCTTCGACGGCACGGCGGAGCAGGCCGACGACGCCGTCTTCACCGAGATCTACGGGCGTTCCCTGACCGCGGACGACGTGCTGCTCGCATGACCGCCGTGCTGGACAGGGCGGCCGCCCGCCCGCCCCGGCCCCGGCCCCGGTGGGGGCTGTGGCTGGGGACGGCGGGCGTCGTCGCCGTCACCGTCTGGGCGGCGATCGGCATCGAGTTCACGCTCGCGCCGCTGGTCACCGACACCCTGCGCGGGCAGCGGATCATCGCCCAGTTCTTCCCGCCCAACTGGCCCTACATCGCCCGGGTGTGGCCCGCGTGGGTGGAGACGCTGTCGATCGCCGTCGTCGCGTCCGTGGTCGGCTGCGCCCTCGCGCTCGGCGCGGCCCTGCTGGCGAGCCGGGTGACGGCGCCGGGACCGGTGGTCCTCCAGGTCGCGAAGGCCGTGCTCTCGGTGGTGCGCTCGCTGCCCGACATCGCCTACGGGCTGCTCTTCGTCGCCGCCGTCGGCACCGGCGCGCTGGGCGGGATCATGGCGCTGGTCCTGTTCAACCTGGGCATCGCGGCCAAGCTCACCGCGGAGACGATCGACGCCGTGGACACCGGCCCGCTGGAGGCCGCCGACGCCGCGGGGGCGAACCGGGTGCAGCGCGCGGCCCGCGCCGTCGTACCGCAGATCGCGCCGAGCTACCTGTCCTACTGCCTGTACGTGTTCGAGCTCAACATCCGCGCCTCCGTCGTCATCGGCCTCGTCGGCGGCGGGGGGATCGGCAACGTCATCGCCGTGGAGCTCGCGCGCTTCCGCTACGACAACCTCGCGGCGCTGGTCGTCGCCCTGTTCGTGGTGGTGTTCGCCATCGACCAGGTCTCCCGGGCGCTGCGCCGGAGGCTGGTGTGAGCGCCCGCCCCGGCGCGCCGTCGCGGCTGCGGCCCCGCCTGGCCTGGCTGCTCGGCACGGCCGTGCTGCTGGTCTGCATCGTGCTCGTCGACGCCCGCTGGGGCCGGCTGCTGGAGGCGCCCGGCGCGCTGTGGGACTACGGCGGGCTCATGGCGGGTGGGGTGCTGCGCAACCCGCTCGACGGGCCCTACCCCGAGTACTGGGCCGTGTCGTTCGAGCTGATGGTCGAGTCGCTGCAGATGGCCTGGATCGGCACGGTCATCGGCGCGCTGCTGTCGTTCCCGCTCGGCTTCCTCGCCGCGGCGAACCTGTCGCCGCCCGCGGTCGTGTTCGGCGTGCGGCAGGTGCTCAACCTCATCCGCGCCGTCCCCGAGCTGATCTTCGCGATCGCGCTGATGCTGCCCGTGTTCGGGCTCGGCCCGCTCGCCGGCGCGCTGGCGATCGGCGTCGGCTCCGTCGGCACGCTGGGCAAGCTGACCAGCGAGGCGATCGAGGGCATCGACCCCGGGCCGGTGGAGGCCGCCCGGTCCGGCGGGGCCGGGCCGGTGGCCGTGCTGCGCTGGGGCGTCGTGCCGCAGGTGCTGCCGGAGGTCGTGGCGTTCTGGTTGTACCGCTTCGAGATCAACATCCGGGCCAGCGCCGTGCTGGGGGTGCTCGGTGCGGGGGGCATCGGGTCGCTGCTCGCCCAGCTGTTCGAGCGGCGCATCTGGGACCGGATCGGCATCACCCTCGTCGTCATCGTCGTGGTGACGGTGCTGGTCGACCAGGTCTCCGCCGCCATCCGGCACCGGATCATCGCCGGGGACGTGCGGCGCCCGGCCGAGGTCGTGCTGTGAGGGGTCGTGCTGTGAGGGGTCGTGCGGGGACGGGGCGTGCGGGGACGGGCCCGTGACCGCCGAGGTCGTCGCCCGCATCCAGACGCTGCTGCCCAGCCTGCAGCCCAGCGAGCGCCGCGTGGCCGAGGTGTTCCTCGCCCGCCCCGAGTGGACGATCGAGGCGTCGTCGCAGGAGGTCGGCGCGGCGGCCGGGGTCTCCCGGGCCACCGTCGTGCGGGCGTGCCAGCGGCTGGGCTTCACCGGCTACCCGCAGCTGCGGGTGCTGCTCGCCCGCGACCTGGGCGTCGGGCGCGGGGCCGCCGCGCCCCCCGCCGGGGCGTTCCGCGAGTTCTACCGGACCGTCGCCGAGTCGATCGACGTGATGACCGCGCTGCTGGACGACGAGTCGGTCGAGCGGGCCGTCACCCTGCTCGTCGGCGCCCGGCGGATCCTCGTCGCGGGCAACGGCCTGTCCGCGCCGGTCGCGGCCGAGGCGGCCATGCGGCTGACGGCGGTCGGGCGGCCCGCCGACGCCCCGACCGACCACCTCGCCCAGCAGATCCAGGCCCGCCTGCTCGGCGCGGGGGACGCCTGCCTCATCGTCAGCGGCACCGGCTCCACCGACACGTCGCTGCGCGTCGCGGAGGCCGCGCGGGCGGCCGGGGCGCCCGTCGTCGCGCTGACGGCGTTCGCGCGCTCGACGCTCGCCGAGATCGCCACCGTCACGCTGGTCAGCGGGATGCGGCAGACCTCCTTCGGCGACGAGATCACCCGCTCGGTCCGGGTCCCGCAGACGCTGCTGGTCAACGCGCTGGTGCAGGCGATCGTCGCCCGCGACCCGGACGGGGCGGCGGCCACCCGGGCCCGGCTGCTGGAGATCATCGGCGGGGCGCTCGCGGAGGACGGCTGAGATCGGACCGGCCCGCTGTCGATTCCGGACCGGCCCGTTCGTCGTCATGCTGTGCGGCACCCCCTGCCGCGCGACGACCCGAGGGAGCCCCGATGAAGTACATGCTGCTGATCTACGGTCCTGCCGACGGCGACTGGTCGGAGGAGGCCGCGCAGGAGGAGATGGACCGCTACTGGGCCTACGAGAAGGCGGTCGCCGAGGCCGGGGTGATCGTCGGCAGCGAGGCGCTGCAGGGCGTCGACACCGCCACGACCGTGACGGTCCGGGACGACGGCGAGCGGATCGTCACCGACGGGCCGTTCGCGGAGACCCGGGAGGTGCTCGGCGGCTACTACCTGCTCGATGTCCCCGACCTCGACGCCGCCATCGACTGGGCCGCGCGCTGCCCCGGCAGCCGGCGCGGGCAGCGCATCGAGGTGCGCCCGGTGCACGAGTTCGAGATGCCGTGACCGGCGGGCGGGCGGCCGGTCCCGGGGCGGCGCACTCCGTCGAGGCGGTGTTCCGCGAGGAGCGGGGCCGGCTGCTCGCCGTGCTCGTCCGCCAGTTCGGTGACCTGGACCTCGCCGAGGAGGTGGCGTCCGAGGCCGTCGCCGCGGCGCTGGAGCGCTGGCCCGTCGACGGCGTGCCGGCCCGGCCGGGCGCGTGGCTGCTCACGACGGCCCGGCGGCGCGCCGTCGACCTGCTGCGCCGCGACCGCCCGCCTCGCCGTCCTCGCGGCCGAGGCCGGGCGGGCCGAGCCCGCCGCGCCGGCCGGTGAGGGCGAGGACGTGCCGGACGAGCGACTGCGGCTGTTCTTCACCTGCTGCCACCCCGCGCTGCCGCTGGAGGCCCAGACGGCGCTGACGCTGCGCTGCCTGGCCGGGCTCTCCACGCCCGAGGTCGCCCGCGCGTTCCTGGTGCCGACGGCCACCGCCGCCCAGCGGATCGTCCGGGCCAAGAAGAAGATCCGCGCCGCCCGCATCCCGTTCCGCGTCCCGGAGGCGCACGAGCTCCCGGCCCGGCTGCCCGGCGTGCTGCGCGTGGTCTACCTCGTCTTCACCGAGGGCTACGCGGCCAGCGCCGGGGCGGACCTGGTGCGCGCCGACCTCGCCGCCGAGGCGGTGCGGCTGGGCCGCATCCTCCACCGGCTGCTCCCCGGCGAGTGCGAGGTGGCGGGCCTGCTCGCGCTGATGCTGCTCGTCGACGCGCGGCGGGCCTCCCGCACCGGACCCGACGGCGTGCCGCGCCTCCTCGACGAGCAGGACCGCGGGCTGTGGGACGTCGCGGCGATCGCCGAGGGCCGCGACCTCGTCGTCGAGGCGCTGCCCGGGCGCGGCCCGTACGCGCTGCAGGCCGCGATCGCCGCCCTGCACTGCGACGCCGCCGACGTCGCGACGACGGACTGGCCGCAGGTCGTCGCCCTCTACGACGTGCTGACCCGGGTGGCGCCCTCGCCGCTGGTCGCGCTGAACCGGGCCGTCGCCGTCGCCATGCGGGACGGGCCCGAGGCCGGGCTGGCCGCGCTCGACGCCGTCGCGGACGAGCCCGCCCTGCGCGGCTACCACCTGCTGCCCGCGGCCCGGGCCGACCTCTACCGCCGCCTGGGCAGGCGCGCCGAGGCCGCGCGGGCCTACCGCGCGGCGCTGGACCTGGTCGGCAACGAGCCGGAGCGGGTGTTCCTCGCCCGGCGCCTGGCCGAGACCGACCCGGACGGCGGGCTCAGTCCTCCGGGACCGGGTCGTTGAGCAGCGCGCGCAGCTTCGCCATGGCCCGGTGCTGGGTGACCCGCACCGCGCCTGCCGTGGTGCCGAGCAGGCGCGCGACCTCCTCGGCGCTGTAGGACAGCCCGATCCGCAGGACGATCACCTCGCGGTGGTGCTCGGCCAGCTGGGCGAGCGCCTCCCGCAGCCGCACGGTCTCGGTGGCGCGGATCGCCGCGAGCTCCGGGCCGTCGTCGAGGTCGGGGCGGTCCGGGACGATCTCCATCGGCACCGAGCGGTCCCGGCCGCCGGCCCGGAACGCGTCGACGATCTTGAACCGGGCGATCCCGAGGACGAACGCCATCACCGAGCCGCCGTCCTCGGGCTGGTAGCGCGGCAGGGCGTCGCAGACCGCGTACAGCACGTCCTGGGCGACGTCGTGCGCGGTGAGCGTGCCCCCCTGGGCCACCTTGCTGCGGCAGTAGCGCAGGACCTGCCCCTGGATGGCGCCGAGGAAGGCGTTCAGGGCCCGCGGGTCGCCGGAACGGGCCGCGATGGCCAGTCGTTCGATCTCGGCGTCGTTGGCGTGGCGACTCGGTGCGCCGTCCGACACGGCACGTGCCCCTCCTGGTGGCCGCGCGGCGCTGCGCCCCGCGGTGAGCGGTCCGTCCACGCACACCGGGGTCGGCCGGGCCGCGGGGAGCGGATGCGGGTACACCACCGGCCGCCGCCGGTGGGCGACGGTCGGGACGTACTCCGATGGGCACGGCCCGTCGTTCCCCCGGTGTCGATGTGCCCGTCGACACCGGAGAGGCCGTGCGAACGCGAACCGTAGCGCCCCGAACACGGGCCGCTGCCCGGAAGAGGGGGGCGGCGCCCTGATCGGTCGATCCGTGGACAGGACGTGTTCGCTTCGTGGCCAGACCGGCCGGGGGCACGAACGTCCGCCGGATGCGCGACGATGGACCCATGCGCTACGTCGAGCACGTCTCCGACCTGGTCGGGAACACCCCCCTCGTCCGGCTCGGAGCGGTGGCCGAGGGCATCGCGGCCCCCGTGCTGGCCAAGGTCGAGTACTTCAACCCCGGTGGCAGCGTGAAGGACCGCATCGCGCTGCGGATGATCGAGGCGGCCGAGGCCTCCGGCGAGCTCCGGCCCGGCGGCACGATCGTGGAGCCGACCTCGGGGAACACCGGCGTCGGGCTGGCGATGGTGGCCCAGCGCCGCGGCTACTCCTGCGTGTTCGTCTGCCCGGACAAGGTCAGCGAGGACAAGCGCAACGTGCTGCGCGCCTACGGGGCGCGCGTCGTGGTCTGCCCGACGGCCGTGGACCCCGACCACCCCGACTCCTACTACCGCACCTCCGACCGGCTCGTCGGCGAGATCGAGGGCGCCTGGAAGCCCAACCAGTACGCCAACCAGGCCAACCCCGAGTCGCACTACCTCGGCACCGGCCCGGAGCTGTGGGAGCAGACCGAGGGGCGGATCACGCACTTCGTGGCCGGCATCGGCACCGGCGGCACGATCAGCGGCACCGGGCGCTACCTCAAGGAGGTCTCCGACGGGCGCGTGCAGGTCATCGGGGCCGACCCCGAGGGCTCGGTGTACTCGGGCGGCAGCGGGCGGCCCTACCTCGTCGAGGGCGTGGGCGAGGACTTCTGGCCGACCACCTACGACAAGGACATCTGCGACCGGATCGTCGCGGTCTCCGACGGCGACTCGTTCGACATGACCCGGCGGCTGGCCCGCGAGGAGGCGCTGCTCGTCGGCGGCTCGTGCGGCATGGCCACGGTCGCGGCGCTGCGGGTCGCGGCGGAGCTCCCGGCGGACGCCCTCGTCGTCGTCCTGCTGCCCGACGGCGGGCGCGGCTACCTCGGCAAGGTGTTCAACGACGCGTGGATGTCGGGCTACGGGTTCCTGCCCCCCGCCGCCGGCGCGACGGTCGGCGACGTGCTGCGCCGGAAGGACGGCTCGATCCCCGACCTGGTGCACGCGCACCCGAACGAGACCGTCGCCGACGCGGTGCACTACCTGCGCGAGTTCCACGTCTCGCAGATGCCGGTCGTCCGGGCCGAGCCGCCGGTGATGGCGGCCGAGGTCGCCGGGGCGGTCGTGGAGCGCGACCTGCTCGACGCGCTGTTCACCGGCCGGGCCCAGCTCGCGGACCGGCTGGAGGACCACATGTCCCCGGCGCTGCCGACGATCGGCGCGGGTGAGGCGCTCGACACGGCGATGTCGGCCTTCGCCTCGGCCGACGCCGCCCTGGTGCTGGTGGACGGCAAGCCGGCGGGCGTCGTCACCCGCTCGGACGTGCTGGCGTTCCTCGGGTCGTAGCTCCGGCCCTTGCGTCGTGTGTAACCGCGGGTAACAATTACCGGCGGTAACACCGACGGCGAGGAGGCCGCGATGGACCGGGCACCGTCCGTGGAGGACCCCGAGGACCTCGTGCTCTCCGCACGCGACGTGCGGTTCGCCTGGGACGGGCTGCCGCTGCACTGGGTGCCCGGCGAGCCCGTCGGCACCCACGTCCTCAACGTGCTGCACCTGCTCCTCCCGGCGGGCGAGCGGTTCTTCGTCGACCTGTTCGCCCGGGCGCTGCCCCGGATCGCCGACCCCGACCTGCGCGAGCAGGTGCGCGGGTTCATCGGCCAGGAGGCGATGCACGCGCAGGCCCACGACGAGGTGCTGGACGTGCTGCGGGCGACCGCGGCCACACCGGCGCCCGGGAGCAGGCCTGGCTGGTCGAGCGGCTCGCCGTCGTCGCCGCGGTGGAGCACCTGACCTCCGTGCTGGGCGACTGGGTGCTCGGCGCCCGCGCCCTCGACGGCGCGCACCCGGTGATGCTGGACCTGCTGCGCTGGCACGGCGCGGAGGAGGTGGAGCACCGCTGCGTCGCGTTCGACACCCTCGCCCACTTCGACGACTCCTACGCCCGCCGCGCCCGGGCGATGCTGCTGGTCGCCCCCGTGATGCTGTGGCTGTGGGCCCGCGGCGCGGTGTTCCTCACGACCGCGGACCCGACCTGTCCCCGCCGCGCGACCTGGGGCGAGGCGCTGGCGCTGGGCCGCCGCGGCGTGATCCCGCCGGTGCTCGGGCTCGGCAGGCGGGTCGCCCGCTGGTTCCGTCCCGGCTACCGCCCCCGCGAGGACGGCTCCACCGCCCGGGCCGTCGCCTACCTCGCCACCTCGCCCGCCGCGAACCGGGCGTGAGCGCCACCGTCCCGCGCGACCTGCGCGGGCGGGACCGGCCCGACCGCGCGATGCGGGCCCTGGCGCTGGTCGGCGGGCTGTACGCGCGGATCGGGCGCAGCCCCGGCCGGGACCCGCGGCCGGTGGACCGCTCGCTGCTGCTGACCGTCGTGGACCGCGCGGTCGTCGCGGACGGGGTGGTCGCGCTGCGGCTCGCCGCGCCGGACGCCCGCCCGCTTCCGCGCTGGCAGCCCGGGTGCCACGTCGACCTGCACCTGCCCTCGGGGCTGCGCCGCGCGTACTCGCTCACCGGCGCCCCCGACGACCGCCGCTCCTACCGGATCGCGGTGCGGCTCGTCCCCGGCGGGACCGGGTCGGCGCAGGTGCACGCGCTCGCACCCGGGGCGCCGGTCGTCGTCCGCGGCCCGCGCAACGCCTTCCCCTTCGTCCCCCTGCCGCGCACGCTGTTCGTCGCGGGCGGGATCGGGATCACCCCGATCGCCCCGATGGTCCGGGCCGCCGAGCGCCGCGGCGTCGACTGGCACCTGCTCTACACCGGCCGCGACCGCGCCGCGATGCCGTTCCTCGACGCGCTCGGGGACCCGCGGCGGACCACGGTGCGTACCGACGCCGAGGAGGGCCCGCCGACCGCCGCCGACCTCGTGCGGCACGCCCCGCCCGGCGGCGCGGTGTACGCCTGCGGCCCGCCGCCGATGCTCGACGCGATCCGGGCCGCGTTCCCGGCCACCGGGGCCGCCGCGCTGCACACCGAGCGGTTCTCGCCGCCCCCGGTCGTCGGCGGCCGCCCGTTCCGGCTGGTGCTGCGCCGCAGCGGGGCCGTCCTCGACGTGCCCGCCGACCGGTCCGCGCTCGACGTGCTGCGCGCGGTGCGCCCCGACGTCGCCTACTCCTGCCGGCAGGGCTTCTGCGGCACCTGCCGCGTCGGGGAGCACCTCGTCTGCGTCGACCGGCCGGCCGGCGACGTCCTCGCGATCGACCTGTAGGAGGCAACGTGCGGTTCGTGCGATCCGGTGACGTCCGGCTGGCCGTGTGGGAGCACGGCGACCCGGCCGACCCCACCGTCGTCCTGGTGCACGGCTACCCCGACACCCACGCGGTGTGGGACGACGTCGTGGCCGAGCTGGAGCAGCGGTTCCACGTGGTGGTGTTCGACAACCGCGGCGCCGGTGCGTCCGACGCCCCGGCCGGCGTCGCGCCCTACCGCATCGAGCTGCTCGCGGCGGACCTGCGCGCCGTCCTCGACGCCGTCTCGCCGGACGGGCCGGTGCACCTCGTCGGCCACGACTGGGGCTCGATCCTGTCCTGGGAGCTGGTCACCGACCCGGCCGCGGCCGACCGGATCGCCTCCTACACCTCGATCGCCGGCGGCTGCCTCGACCACATCGGGCAGTGGGTGCGGGCCCGGGCCGCCCACCCGACCCCGGCGAACCTGCGTGCGCTGGGCACCCAGCTGCTGCACTCCTGGTACGTCGCGGCGTTCCAGGTGCCCGGCCTGGGCGCGCTGCCCTGGCGGCTGGGGCTGGGCTCGCACTGGGACGCGTTGCTCGCCCGCGTCGAGGGGGTGCCCCGGCGCGCCCCGGTCCCGACCCGCGCGGCCGACGGCGAGATCGGCGTGCGCCTCTACCGGGCGAACATGCCGCGCCGGGTGGGCAGGCCGGGGGAGCGGTACACGACCGTGCCGGTGCAGGTCGTGCACGCGGCGGGCGACCACTTCGCCCGGCCGGGGATGGCCGCGGACCTGGAGCGCTGGGTGCCGCGGCTGTGGCGGCGCACGCTCGCCGCGCCGCACTGGGCCCCGCTGACGCACGGCCGGGCCGTCGCGCGGATGGTCACCGAGCTCGTCGACCTCGTCCGGGGGACTGCGGCGGCGCCCGCGCTGGTCCGGGCGCGCCGCGCCGGCGAGTTCGGCGGCCGGTTGGTGCTCGTCACGGGCGCGGGCAGCGGGATCGGCCGGGCCACCGCGCACGCGTTCGCCGCGCTCGGGGCCGAGGTGGTGGCCGTCGACCTCGACGGCGACGCGGCCGCCCGCACCGCCCGGGAGACCGACGGGCACGCCCACACCGTGGACGTCGCCGACGAGGCCGGGATGCGCAAGCTCGCCGACGACGTGTGCGCCGCGCACGGCGTGCCCGACGTCGTGGTCAACAACGCCGGCGTGGGGCACTCCGGGTCGTTCCTCGCCACCACCACCGACGAGTGGCGCCGCGTGCTCGACGTCAACCTGTGGGGGGTGATCCACGGCTGCCGCGTGTTCGGCGAGCGGCTGGTGGAGCGCGCGGAGGGCGGGCACGTCGTCACCGTCGCGTCCGCGGCGGCCTGGCTCCCGGCGACCGACCTCGCCGCGTACGCCACGAGCAAGGCGGCCGTGGCGATGCTCTCGGACTGCCTGCGCGGCGAGCTCGCGCCGCACGGCGTCGCGGTGTCCTCGATCCACCCCGGCATCGTCGACACGAACATCACCCGCACCAGCACGTTCTCGGGCCTGGACGGCGCCGCGCAGGACGCCCGCCGCGACCACGCCGCCGCCGTCCACGCCCGCCGGGGGTTCCCGCCCGAGGGCGTCGCGGCCGCGATCGTCGACGCCGTGCGCCGCGGCCGCACCGTCGTCCCGGTGACGCCGGAGGCGCGCGCGGTGCAGGTGCTGGCGCGGGTCTCGCCCGCCGCGCTGCGGGTGCTGGCCGCCGGGGGGCTGGACCGGGGCCGGGCGTAGCGTTCCCGGTATGCCCGGCTTCTCCACGAACGCCATCCACGCGGGCCAGGAGCCCGACCCGACCACCGGCGCGGTGATCACCCCGATCCACCCGTCGTCGACGTTCGCCCAGGACGGTGTCGGCGGGCTGCGCGCGGGCGGGTACGAGTACTCGCGCTCGGCCAACCCGACCCGCACGGCGCTGCAGGAGTGCCTCGCCGCGCTCGAGGGCGGGCGGCACGGCGTCGCGTTCGGCTCCGGCATGGGGGCCACCGACGTCCTGCTGCGCACGCTGCTGCGGCCCGGCGACCACCTCGTCATCCCGCACGACGCCTACGGCGGCACGTTCCGCATCGTGGACAAGGTGCTCGCCGCGTGGGGCGTCGAGCACACCCCCGTCGACCTGGCGGACCTGGACGCCCTGCGCGCCGCCCTGCGGCCCACCACCCGCGTCGTCTGGTGCGAGACCCCGACCAACCCGCTGCTGGGCGTCGCCGACGTCGCGGGCGTCGCCGGGATCGCCCGGGCCGCCGGGGCGCGCCTGGTCGTGGACAACACCTTCGCCTCGCCCTACCTGCAGAACCCGCTGGGGCTGGGCGCGGACGTGGTCCTGCACTCCACCACCAAGTACGTCGGCGGGCACTCCGACGTCGTCGGCGGCGCGCTCGTCACCGACGACGACGAACTCGCCGAGCGCGTCCGCTTCCACCAGAACGCCACCGGCTCGGTGCCCGGCCCGTTCGACGCGTGGCTGACGCTGCGCGGGGTCAAGACCCTCGCCGTGCGCATGGAGCGCCACTGCGACAACGCCGAGCGCGTCGTCGCGCTGCTCGCCGGGCACCCGGCCGTCGCGCGGGTGCTGTACCCGGGCCTGCCCGAGCACCCCGGCCACGAGGTCGCCGCGAAGCAGATGCGCCGCTTCGGCGGCATGGTGTCGTTCCGGCTGGCGGGCGGGCGCGAGGCGGCGCTGCGGGTGTGCGCGGGCACCCGGCTGTTCACCCTCGCCGAGTCGCTCGGCGGTGTCGAGTCGCTCATCGAGCACCCCGGCGCGATGACCCACGCCTCGGTCGCGGGCTCGGTCCTGGAGGTGCCGGACGACCTGGTGCGGCTCTCGGTGGGCATCGAGGACGCCGAGGACCTGCTCGAGGACCTGCGCGGGGCGCTCGACGCGCTCTGACCCGAGGGCGCCGGTCGGCGCCCGCGACCTGCCGGCTCAGCCCCGGCCGGCGTCGACGCCCTCGGCGGGCGCCGCCGGGGCGGGGTCGGCCACCAGCAGGTCACCCGCGGCGAGGCAGCCGCCGACCAGCTCGTAGCCGCCCTCGATGGGGGCGTAGTAGCCGGGGTCGTCGCAGCCGGCGTCCCGGACGGTGGCCACGGCGACGGCGGCCAGCGCGGCCGCGGCGAGCAGCGGTGCGAGCACCCGCAGCCGTGTCATCGCTGGCCTCCCCCTGTCCGGACGTGATCGAGGCTACCCGGCGCCCGGCCGCGGCGCCCGGCCGCGTCACCGGACCGGGGGCAGCCCGAACACGGGGAACAGGCCGGTGTCCAGGAACGTGGCGACGTGGGTGATCTCGTCGCCGGTGAACGTGAACACCTGCAGGCAGAACGGGTGGAACGCGCCGTCGTCGCCGCGCAGGTACAGCGCCAGCCCGGGCTGGCCGTTGGCGCGCACCGGGGACAGCCGGAAGTCGCCCGGACCGCCGGGGCAGCGGGTCTCCAGGTGCCGCGCCACGTGCGCCCGCCCGCGGTACCAGGCCTCGTAGGGCGGCATCTCCCACCGCACGTCCGCAGCCAGCAAGGCCACGATGGCCGTGACGTCCTTGACCTCGAACGCGGCGACGTAGGACTCGAGCAGCTCCCGCTGGCGCTCGGTGAGCGGCGCGGGCGCGTCCTCCTCGCGCGGCGCGACCCGGTCGAGCTGGGCGCGGGCCCGCTGCAGCGCGCTGTTGACCCCGGCGACGGTGGTGCCGAGGAGCTCGGCGACCTCGGCCGCCCGCCACTGGAGCACCTCGCGCAGCAGCAGCACCGCGCGCTGCCGGGCCGGCAGGTGCTGCAGCGCGGCGACGAACGCCAGCCGCACGGTGGCCCGGGCGGTGACCAGCACGGCGGGGTCCGCCCCCGCCGAGAGGCCGACGGCCTCGTCGGGCACGGGCTCCAGCCAGGTGATCTCCGGGTTCTCCCGCAGCGGGGCGTCGGGATCCGCGCCCGTGCCGTCCAGCCCGGCCGGCATCGGGCGCCGCGTGCGACCCTCCAGCGCGGTGAGGCACGAGGTCGTGGCGATGCGGTGCAGCCAGGTGCGCAGCGACGAGCGCCCCTCGAACCGGTCGTAGCCCTTCCAGGCCCGTACCAGCGTCTCCTGGAGGACGTCCTCCGCGTCGTGCACCGAGCCGAGCATGCGGTAGCAGTGCGCCAGCAGCTCGCGCCGGTAGGGCTGGGCCAGCGCCAGGAACTCGTCCCGCGCCGGACGCTCGGTGGTCGTCACGGCTCCCCCTCGTCCTCGGGGTCGCGAGCGTAGGACACCGCACCGACGACGTGGGGCGGAGTGCGAGGATGCGCGGATGGCCGCCACCCACCCCCGTGACCGGCCGGTGCCCCCCGTCGGCGTGGAGCACATCCGCGCCGCGCGGGAGCTGCTCGCCGGCATCGTCCTCACCACCCCCGTCGCCCGCTCGCGCGCGCTGTCCGAGCGCTGCGGCGGCCCGGTGCTGCTCAAGTGCGAGAACCTGCAGCGCACCGGCTCGTTCAAGTTCCGCGGGGCCTACACCCGGCTGCACCGGCTGCCCCCGGAGCGGCGCGCGGCCGGCGTGGTGGCGGCGAGCGCGGGCAACCACGCGCAGGGCGTGGCGCTGGCCGCGCAGATGCTCGGCATCGAGGCCACGGTGTTCATGCCCGAGGGCGCCGCGATCCCGAAGGTCGGGGCCACCCGCGGCTACGGCGCCGCCGTGCACCTGGTCGGCGACACCATCGAGGGCAGCATCGCCGCGGCGCTGGAGCACGCCGAGCGCACCGGGGCCGAGTTCGTGCACCCCTTCGACCACCCCGACATCATCGCCGGCCAGGGCACCGCGGGCCTGGAGATCCTGGAGCAGGTGCCCGACGCCGCGACGGTGCTCGTCTGCACCGGGGGCGGCGGGCTGCTCGGCGGTGTCGCCGCCGCGGTGAAGGCGCTGCGGCCCGACGTGCGGGTGGTGGGCGTGCAGGCCGAGGGGGCCGCGGCCTGGCCCGCCTCGCTCGCCGCGGGCGGGCCCGTCACGCTGCCCTCGATGCGCACCATCGCCGACGGCATCGCCGTCGGCCGGCCGGGCGACCTGACGTTCCCGCAGGTCACCGCGCTCGTCGACGAGATCGTGACGGTGGGCGAGGACGCGCTGTCCCGGGCCCTGCTGCTCTGCCTGGAGCGGGCCAAGATGCTGGTGGAACCGGCCGGGGTCGCCGCCGTGGCCGCGCTGATGGAGCACCCGCGGCGGTTCGCGACGCCGGCCGTGGCGGTGCTGTCCGGCGGCAACATCGACCCGCTGGTGCTGCTGCACGTCATCCAGCACGGCATGGCCGCGGCGTCGCGCTACCTCGCGCTGCGGGTCCGCGTGGGCGACCGGCCCGGCGCGCTGGCCGAGCTGCTGACGCTGATGGGGTCCCTCGGCGCGAACGTCGTGGACGTGGAGCACTCGCGCATCACCAGCGCCCTGCCGCTCGGCGACGTGGAGGTGGCGCTGACGCTGGAGACGCGCGGCCCCGAGCACTGCACGGAGCTGGTGGACGCGCTGCGCGGCGCCGGGCACGCGATCGTGCCCGGCACCTGACGCGCCGGCCGGTCAGGCGCGGAACGGCTCCGCGGAGACCAGCGTGACCTTCATCGTGCCGCCGTCGGGGAGCCCGTACTCGCGGGTGTCGCCCGCGTGCGCCCCGAGCAGCGCGGCGCCGAGCGGGGAGTTCGGGGACACGACCTCCAGGTCGGCCCGGCTGCCCTCCTCGCGGGAGCCCAGCAGCACGGTCTCGGTGTCGTCGTCGCCCTCGTAGCGCAGCTTGAGCACCATGCCGGGCCCGGCCGTGCCGGCCTCGCTGGCCGCCGTGCCGACCTGCGCCGTGCGCAGCAGCTCCTGGAGCTGGCGGATCCGGGCCTCCTGCTGGCCCTGCTCCTCGCGCGCGGCGTGGTAGCCGCCGTTCTCCTTGAGGTCGCCCTCCTCGCGGCGGGCGTTGATCTCGGCAGCGATGACGGGGCGGTTGTCGATCAGCTCGTCGAGCTCGTGCTTGAGCCGGTCGTAGGCCTCCTGGGTCAACCAGGTCACCTGCGTGTCCGTCACGGTCATCACTCCTCCAGCCTGTCCGTGTTCCTTCTCGCCGTGGGCGTCCGCGACCGGCGTCCGGTTCACCCCCGAGTAAGGAAAAACACGACCCGCCTGCGGGCCGTGTACGCCTCACGGTAACACGGGCGACGCCGTTCGTCGCACCCTTTCGACGAACGGTCGGGGTGCCTGTGGAGTTCCCGGGCCGGGTATCCGTGCTGGTCAGACCGTCAGCCGGGGCGACATCGGGCGCCCGGACCCCCGGACGGTCGCGCACCCGGGCGCGCTGCGTGAGACCGCGCGCCCGCCGGTGCTCCACCCGGGTCCGCCACCCACCGTACGGCCCCGCGCGAGGTCCCGGGCGGTGGCGGGAAGCGCTCGCGCCCCCGCGGCGTTGCAGCGGACGGAGTGGTCGTCGCGCGTCCCGGACAGGTGGTTGTCGGGGTGCTCTGCGACGATCGTGACGAGCACGACGGGCACGGCACCGAGCCGCGCGCCGACGACGGAAGGACCACGGCCGACCCATGTCCGCACCCGCGCCCCTGCGCCTGATGACGGTGCACGCCCACCCCGACGACGAGTCGAGCAAGGGTGCCGCGACCACGGCCCGCTACGTGTCCGAGGGGCACGAGGTCATGGTCGTCACGTGCACCGGCGGCGAGCGGGGCAGCATCCTCAACCCGGCGATGGACCGGCCGGAGATCGTGGAGGACCTGCCCGCCGTCCGGCGCGCCGAGATGGCCGCCGCGGCGGAGATCCTCGGCGTCCAGCACCGCTGGCTCGGCTTCGTCGACTCGGGGCTGCCCGAGGGCGACCCCGCGCCCCCGCTGCCCGAGGGCTGCTTCGCGCTGGAGGACCTCGAGGTCGCCACGGCCCCGCTGGTCGCGCTGATCCGCGAGTTCCGCCCGCACGTGCTCGTCACCTACGACGAGAACGGCGGCTACCCGCACCCGGACCACATCAAGACCCACGAGATCTCGATGGCGGCGTTCGACGCGGCGGGCGACCCGGACCGGTTCCCCGGCACGGGCGACCCCTGGCAGCCGCTGAAGCTCTACTACTCGCACGGCTTCTCCAAGGCCCGGCTGCTCGCCTTCCAGGAGGCGATGGAGGCCCGCGGGATGGAGTCGCCCTACAAGGAGTGGCTGGAGAACTGGAGCGACCGGCCCGATCCCGGCCTGCGCGTCACCACGCGGGTGGAGTGCGCCGACTGGTTCCCGGTGCGCGACCGCGCGCTCATCGCGCACGCCACCCAGATCGACCCCACCAGCCGGTGGTTCCTGGTGCCGCCGGACATCCAGCGCGAGGTGTGGCCCACCGAGGACTACGAGCTCGTGAAGTCCTCGGTCGACGCGCCGACCCCGGAGGACGACCTCTTCGCCGGCATCCCCGACGAGGTGGCCGTGCGCCGCGCGGGCTGACGCGACGTAGAGTCGTGCAGGTGAGTGACGTGCTGGTCGACCTGGGTGCCGGACCCGGCCCGGCGGTCCCGTCCGCCGTGGCCGTGCCGATGCAGGGCGGGGTCGAACCGCCGCCCGGGCAACCGGAGTTCGGCAAGGCGTCGCCGGTGGCGCTCGTCGTCATCCTCCTGCTCGGGCTGGCCACGGCGCTGCTGATCGTCTCGATGACGCGGCACCTGAAGAAGGTGCCCGCGTCGTTCGACCCGCCCGAGGACCCGCCCGCCGAGGACGCCGGGGAGCCCCGTCCCTGACAGGCTGGGCACCATGCCCAACCGGCTCTCCTCCGCCACCAGCCCGTACCTGCTCCAGCACGCCGACAACCCCATCGACTGGTGGGAGTGGTCGCCGGAGGCGTTCGCCGAGGCGGTCCGCCGGGACGTCCCGGTCCTGCTGTCGGTCGGCTACGCGGCCTGCCACTGG
>JAPLAT010000601.1 GCA_026393175.1 Pseudonocardiales bacterium | reverse complement strand
GCCACCACGGGCCGCCCGCCTGCACGTGCTCGTCGACAAGAGCGTATGGGCTCGGGCCCGCCGCGCGCCCGTTGCGGCGGTCCTGTCCCCACTCGTGGAGGCAGGTCTGGTCGCGACCTGCTGGATGATCGACCTGGAGATCCTCTACAGCGTCCGCACCGGGGGCGAGCACGACGAGATCCGGGCCGAGCGTCGCGGCCTCGAGTGGCTGCCGATGCCCGACGAGGTCGGCGACCGGGCGATCGAGGTGCAGAACGAGTTGGCTCGCCGCGGGCGGCACCGCGGCGTGCCGCTGCCGGACCTCGTGATCGCGGCCACCGCCGAACGGCACGGAGCGACGGTCCTGCACTACGACGCCGACTTCGACCTCATCGCCGAGGTCACCGGCCAGCCCGTGCAGTGGGTCGTGCCCCGCGGCACGGCGGACTGACCCGTTCAGGCTTCGTCGCGGCGGACGCGTTCCCGCAGGATCTTCTGGCGGGCGTCGTGGTCGCGCATGCGCTGCGGGTAGCCGACCAGCTGCACGTCGTACACCGGCATCTTCAGCGAGCGCGCGAGCTTGCGCGCCGCGTCGGGGCCGGTGACCCGGCGGCGGGTCCACTCGCCGCCGGAGTCGACCATGAGCATCGTCGTCTCCGTGACGGCGGTGCGCGGCTCGACGAACGCCTCGACCCCGTCGTGCGCGGCGAACCACTCCCGCAGGTGCGCCTCGTCCTCGCGGCCACCCGTGCGCGTCGTGCCGGGGCGACGGCCCCGCAACCGGTCCAGCAGACCCATCCGGCCCACCTCCTGTCCCCGCCCAACGCACGAGGAGGGTGATTCTCTCCCGACCGGACCAGGGCTCACACGACGGCGCGCCGGATGACAGGATGGCCACAGGCGGCGTGACATGCCGCGATGACCCACCTCGATAGGGAGTTCTCACGTGCCCGAGCACAACGCGGACCTGGTGATCCTCGGCGGCGGATCGGGTGGCTACGCCTGCGCGCTGCGTGCGGCGGAGCTGGGGATGTCGGTCGTGCTGATCGAGAAGGACAAGCTCGGCGGCACCTGCCTGCACTACGGCTGCATCCCGACCAAGGCGCTGCTGCACGCCGCCGAGGTCGCCGACGCCGCCCGCGAGGGCGAGAAGATCGGCGTCCGGAGCACGTTCGACGGCATCGACATGGCGGGCGTCAACGCCTACAAGGACGGCGTGATCGCCAAGCTCTACAAGGGACTGCAGGGGCTCGTGAAGTCCCGCAAGATCACCCTGGTGGACGGCACGGGCCGCTTCGAGGGCCCCAACTCCGTGGTCGTGGGTGACGATCGTTACGTCGGCAAGAAGGTGGTGCTCGCCACCGGCAGCTACGCGAAGTCCCTGCCCGGCCTCGACATCGGCGGTCGCATCGCCACCTCCTACGAGGCGATCCACCTGGACGAGGCCCCCAAGCGCGTCGTCGTCCTCGGCGGCGGCGTGATCGGCGTCGAGTTCGCCAGCGTCTTCAAGAGCTTCGGCGCCGACGTCACGATCGTCGAGGCGCTGCCGCACCTGGTGCCCAACGAGGACGAGTTCGCGTCCAAGGGCCTGGAGCGCGCGTTCCGCAAGCGCAAGATCACGTTCAAGACCGGGGTGAAGTTCACCGGCGCGAAGCAGACCGACGACGCCGTCACCGTGTCGCTGGAGTCGGGCGAGGAGATCGAGGCCGACCTGCTGCTCGTCGCCATCGGCCGCGGCCCCAACACCGCCAACGCCGGATACGAGGAGGCGGGCGTGAAGATGGAGCGCGGCTTCGTCCTCACCGACGAGCGACTGCGCACCAACCTCGAGAACGTCTACGCGCTCGGCGACATCGTCCCCGGCCTGCAGCTCGCGCACCGCGGCTTCGCGCAGGGCATCTTCCTCGCCGAGAACCTGGCCGGGCTCAACCCGCCGCTCATCGACGAGAAGGGCATCCCGCGGGTCACCTACTGCGAGCCCGAGGTGGCGTCGGTCGGCCTCACCGAGACCGAGGCCAAGGAGAAGTACGGCGAGATCGAGACGTTGACCTACGACCTGGCCGGCAACGGCAAGAGCCAGATCCTGCAGACCCAGGGCGCGATCAAGCTGATCAAGTCCGGCGCCAAGGGCACCGAGGGGCCGGTCGTCGGCATCCACATGGTCGGCGCCCGCGTCGGCGAGCTCATCGGCGAGGCCCAGCTGGTCTACAACTGGGACGCGCAGGCCGAGGACGTGGCCGCGCTCGTCCACGCCCACCCCACCCAGAACGAGGCGTTCGGCGAGGCCCACCTGGCGCTGGCCGGCAAGCCGCTGCACAGCCACTCCTGACCGGCCACCCCGCACCCCACCGCCGACCCCGCACCCCCCGCGCAGATCGAGGAGCCATGACCTTCTCCGTCCAGATGCCCGCCCTCGGAGAGAGCGTCACCGAGGGCACCGTCACCCGCTGGCTCAAGCAGGAGGGCGACCGCGTCGAGGTCGACGAGCCGCTGCTCGAGGTGTCCACCGACAAGGTCGACACCGAGATCCCCTCCCCCGCCGCCGGCGTGCTGCAGCGCATCGTGGCCGGCGAGGACGAGACCGTCGAGGTCGGCGGCGAGCTCGCCGTGATCGGTGACGGCGACGACGCGGGCGGCGGCGACTCCGGTGGGGGCTCCGACGCCCCGGCCGCCGAGCAGGAGGCCGAGCCCGAGCCCGAGCCCGCGGAGGAGGAGGAGGAGGCGCCGGCCGCCGAGGCCGCGAGCCGGGCGCCGGCGGAGAAGCCGACCGCGGCCACCGGGTCGAGCGGCTCCGACGGCACCGCCATCACCATGCCCGAGCTGGGCGAGAGCGTCACCGAGGGCACGGTCACCCGCTGGCTCAAGGCCGTCGGCGACGAGGTCGCCGTGGACGAGCCGCTGCTCGAGGTCTCCACCGACAAGGTCGACACCGAGATCCCGTCCCCGATCGCCGGCACGCTGCTGGAGATCGTCGCGGGCGAGGACGAGACCGTCGAGGTCGGCGGGCGGCTCGCCGTCATCGGGGACGCCTCGGCCGCGCCCGCCGAGCAGGCGCCCGCGAAGGAGGAGCCCGCGAAGGAGGAGCCCGAGCAGCCGGAGAAGGCGGAGGCCCCGCAGGACGAGGCCCCCAAGGCGGAGACCCCGAAGGCGGAGGCCCCCAAGGCGGAGGCGCCGAAGGCCGACGCCCCGGCCAGCAGCAACGGGCGCGCGGACAGCGCGCCCGCGGAGCGGTCCGGGGGCGGCGACACCCCCGCCACGGCTCCCTACGTCACGCCGCTGGTGCGCAAGCTCGCCGCCGAGCACGACGTCGACCTGTCCACGGTGAGCGGCACCGGCGTCGGCGGCCGCATCCGCAAGCAGGACGTGCTGGCCGCCGCGGAGAGCAAGGCCGCCCCCGAGCCGGAGCCCGCCGCGGCCCCCGCGTCGGCGGCCACGTCCAGCGCCCCCTCCTCCAGCGCGCCCCCCGCGGGCGGGTCGGGGGCCCCCGCGGCCCCCACCACCGTGCCGAAGGCGGCCGCGAACGCGCCGCAGCCGGGCTCCACGGTGAAGATGCCGCGGCTGCGGCAGGTCATCGCACAGCGCATGACCGAGTCGCTGCGGGTGTCGGCCCAGCTGACCACCGTGCAGGAGGTCGACGTCACCCGGATCGCGAAGCTGCGGGCCCGGGCGAAGGCCGAGTTCGAGCGGCGCGAGGGCGTCAAGCTGACGTACCTGCCGTTCTTCGCGAAGGCCACCGTCGAGGCGCTGAAGGCGTTCCCGCAGCTCAACGCGTCGATCAACGACGAGACCAAGGAGGTGACCTACCACGGCGCCGTGCACCTGGCGATCGCGGTGGACACCCCCCGCGGCCTCCTCGTCCCGGTCGTGAAGAACGCCGAGGACCTCAACATCGCGGGCCTCGCGAAGCGGATCGCCGACGTCGCGGCCCGTACCCGCGACAACAAGATCGGCCCGGACGAGCTCTCCGGCGGCACCTTCACGATCACCAACATCGGCAGCGCCGGTGCGCTGTTCGACACGCCGATCATCAACCAGCCGCAGGTCGCCATCCTCGGCACGGGCGCGATCGCCAAGGAGCCGCGCGTGGTGACCGGCCCGGACGGCGACGACCTCATCGCCGTGCGCTCGGTCTGCTACCTGCCGCTGACCTACGACCACCGCCTCGTGGACGGCGCCGACGCGGGCCGGTTCGTCTCCGCGATCCGCGCCCGCCTCGAGGAGGGCGCGTTCGAGGCCGAGCTCGGGCTGTGAGACCGACCGGGGGGACGGCCCGCCGTCCCCCCGGGTCGCGGACCCCCGGGTCGCGTACCCCCGAGTCGCGTCGCAGCGCCCGACCCGAGAGGATCACGGCGTGCGCGTCGTCGTCGCCGGGTCGTCCGGCCTGATCGGAACCGCCCTGGTCGCCCATCTCCGGGAGACCGGGCACGAGGTGCTGCGCCTGGTGCGCCGCACCCCCGCCGCCCCCGACGAGCGGGGCTGGGACCCCCCGTCGGGCCGCATCGACGCCGGGACGTTCGACGGCGTGGACGCCGTCATCGGGCTCGGCGGGGTCGGCATCGGCGACCGCCCGTGGACCGGGGCGCGCAAGCAGCAGATCCGGGACAGCCGCACCGAGCCGACCGAGGTGCTCGCCGCCGCGGTGGCCGAGCACGGGGTGCCGTCGTTCCTGTCCGGGTCGGCCGTGGGGTACTACGGCAACGGCGGCGACCGCCTCATCGACGAGACGGCCCCGTCGGGCGGGGGCTTCCTCGCCGAGGTCTGCCGCGACTGGGAGGCCGCCACGGCCAAGGCCCAGGACGCCGGTGCACGCGTCGTGCTGCTGCGCACCGGCGTGGTGTTCTCCCACCACGGCGGCCTGCTGGGCAGGCTCCGCCCGCTGTTCAAGGGCTTCCTCGGTGGCCGGCTCGGCTCCGGCCGCCAGTACATGCCGTGGATCTCCCTCGACGACGAGGTCGGCGCCATCCGGTTCCTGCTGGAGCACCCGGAGATCAGCGGCCCGGTCAACCTCACCGGCCCGACGCCCGTCACCAACGCGGAGTTCACCGCCGCGTTCGCCTCCGCCGTCGGCCGCCCGACGTCGGTGCCGGTCCCGGAGTTCGCGATCAAGGGCGTGCTCGGGGCGTTCGGCGAGGAACTGCTGCTGTTCGGGCAGCGCGCGGTCCCCGCGCAGCTGCAGGCCCACGGCTACCAGTTCCGCCACCACTCCGTCTCCGAGGCGCTGGCCGCCGCCGTCGGGACATGAGCGGCGGGGACCTGATCGACGGGGGCACGGGCGCGCACGACGTCGTCGTGGTCGGGGCGGGGCTCGCCGGCCTGCGCGCCGCCCGGGTCCTCAGCCGCCGCGGCCTCGACGTCGCGGTGCTCGACGCCGCCGACCGCCCCGGCGGGCGGATGGCCACCGACGACGTCGACGGCTTCCGCTGCGACCGCGGCTTCCAGGTGCTCAACACCTCCTACCCGGCGCTGCGGGCCGCCGCCGACCTCGACGCGCTGGACCTGCGCGCGTTCGAGCCCGGTGCCGCGATCCGCGGCTCGGACGGGCGGCTGCACACGTTCGCGAACCCGGCGCGGCGACCCGGCTCGGCCTGGGCCACGGCCACCGACGGGCTGTTCGGCGTCGCCGACAAGGCCCGCCTCGTGGCGTGGACCGCGCGCGTGCTGGCCGCTCCCCCGCAGCGCACGGCCGGGCTGATCGACCGCTCCGCGGCCACCGACCTGGCCGCCGCCGGGCTGACCGGACCCGTGGTCGAGCGGTTCCTGCGGCCGTTCCTGTCCGGGGTGCTGGGCGAGTCGGCGCTGGAGACCTCGGCGGGCTACGTGCGGCTGGTGTGGCGCAGCTTCGCGCTCGGCACGGTCGTCGTGCCCGCGGCCGGGATGGGCGCGCTGCCGGCCAAGCTCGCGGCCGGGCTGCCTGCGGGCGTGCTGCGGCTGGGGCGGCGGGTCACGGCCGTGCGCGCAGGCGCCGTCACCACCGACGAGGGCGAGGTGCGCGCCCGCGCGGTCCTCGTCGCCACCGACCCCGTGACGGCGGGCGCGCTGCTGCCCGGCCTCGACGTGCCGGCGATGCGGTCGCTGACCACCTACTACCACGTGCCGCCCGAGCCGCCCGCCCGCGCGCCGCTGCTGCACCTGGACGCCACGGGCGGGCCGGTCGCGAACACCGTCGTGCTCACGGCGGCGGCGCCCGGCTACGCGCCGGACGGCCGCCCGCTCGTGTCGTCCACGGTCGTGGGGACGGCGATCGACGAGGCCGTCGTGCGCCGCGAGCTCGCCGGGATCTACGGGACCCCGACCGACCGGTGGGAGCACCTGCACACCGCCGAGATCCGCGAGGCCCTGCCGGCGTTCCGGGCCGGGCACCCGGTGCAGCGCGAGGTGGCGCTCGGCGAGGGCGTGTTCGTCGCGGGCGACCACCGCGACACCCCCTCCACCCAGGGCGCCCTGGTCAGCGGCCGCCGCGCCGCACACGCGATCCTGGCCCACCTGGGCGCCTGACCCCGCGAGTCGGGGCGTGAGCGTGCGCGAGTCGGGGCGTGAGCGCGCACGAGTCGGGCCCCCACCCGCGAGTCGGGGCGTGAGCGTGCGCGAGTCGGGGCGTGAGCGCGCACGAGTCGGGCCCCCACCCACGAGTCGGGGCCTGGGCGTGCACGAGTCGGGGCCGTCGCGCCTACGAGCGGGGGAAGTCGACGCGCATCAGCCTGCTGTGGGCCCAGTCCTCGAGCCGGGTCGGCCGGATGGTGCCCGGGTCGTGGGGCTGGTTGAGATCCGCGACGATCTCCGCCAGCACGGCGGCGCGCTCGGCCGGGTCGGTGACGGGCGTGGCCCGGGCGGGCAGGTCCGCGCGGACCCCGTTCTTGAGGTGGAAGGTGAAGCGGGGGTCGGCGAGCAGGTTGGCGTGCCAGCCGGTGGCGCCCCCGCCGGCGCCGCTGCACAGGTAGGTGCGGCCCGCGGCCCGGTAGAAGAAAATCTCGATGCGGCGCGGCCGGCCGGTGCGGCGCCCCCGCGTGGTGATGTCGACGATCCGTTCCCGGGTGCCCGCGGCGGGGGTGATCTCGACGGCCCGCCGGACGTCGTCGGGCAGGTGCGACAGGGACGCGTCGGGCCGGGCGGCCGGGGCCGGGCCGGTCATGCGACGGCCGCCGTCTCCGGGACGGGCCCGAGGAGGAGCCCGCCGTCGATGACGTACTCCGACCCCGTGACGAACGAGGCGTCCGACGACGCGAGGAACAGCAGGAGCCGGGTGACGTCGGCCGGCTCCCCGAGCCGGGGGACGGCGAACGGCTCGGGCGAGTAGAAGTCGGCGATCGCCGCGGTGGCACCGACCGCCGGTTCGTGGATGAAGGGGTCGCGATCACGCCGGGGTGGATGGCGTTGACGCGGATGCGGTCCCGGCCGAGCTCCAGCGCGGCGGTGCGGGTGAGCCCGCGCACGGCCCACTTGCCGGCGACGTACGGGGCGTAGTGCGCCGTGCCGCCCAGGCCCGTCGTGGAGCCGATGTTGACGATCGCTCCCCCGCCGGCGCGGCGCAGGGCGGGCGCGGCGGCCCGGATGCCGAGGAAGGTCCCCGTGAGGTTGACGTCGAGGATCCGCGACCACGTGGTCGGGTCGGTGTGCTCGATCGGCGCCGGCGGGTTCTGCACGCCCGCGTTGTTGACGAGCACGTGCAGGGCGCCGAAGTCGCGCTCGGCGGCCGCCACGGCGGCGGACCACGAGCCCTCGTCGGTGACGTCGAGCGGGACGAACCGCGCGCGGGTCCCGAGCTCGTCGGCGAGGGCGGCGCCGCGGCCGGCGTCGATGCCGCCGATCAGCACGGTCGCCCCCTCGGCGTGGAAGGCGCGGACGTGGCTCGCACCCTGGCCACCGGTCCCCCCGGTCACGAGCACGGTCTGGTTGTCGAAACGGTTCACCGGGTGTCCTTCGGTTCGCGGCATAGGTGGTGAGCCGACCGACTCACCACTGCCGCCGACAGTAGGTCGGCGTCAATGGCGAGTCAAGCCACTCACCTCGTATGCTCGCCGCATGACCCGGGCCGTGCCGACGTACCACCAGCGCGTCGCCCGGGAGAAGCGCGCGCTGATCCTCGCGGCCGCGACCGCGCTGTTCCTGGAGCTGGGCTACGACCGGACGTCGCTGGCCCGGATCGCGGAGCGCTCGGGGGTCTCCCGGGCCACGCTGTTCAAGCAGTTCCCCACCAAGGCCGCCCTGTTCGACGCCATGGTCACCGAGTCGTGGTCCGCCGCGGGCGAGGCGGACCCGCCGCCCCCGGGCGACGTCGCCGACGGGCTCGCCGTCATCGGCCGCCGCTACGCCGAGCTGCTGGGCCGGCCGCAGATGCGCGACCTGTTCCGGATCGTCATCGCCGAGCTGCCCCGGTTCCCGGAGCTGGCCAGGGCCCAGTTCGCGCAGGGGAAGATGCCCTACTTCGCCTCGGTGCGGAGCTACCTCCTGGCCGAGCGGGCCGCGGGAACGGTGCGGATCGAGGACGTCGACCTCGCCGCCACCCAGTTCCTCGGCATGATCGCCAACTACGTCTTCTGGCCGGCGCTGCTGGTGCCGGGCTGGGAGGTGGGCGCGGGGCGCGTCGCCGAGGTGGTCGACGAGGCCGTCCGCACCTTCACCGCCCGGTACGCCACCGAGCGCTGAGTCCCCCCGGCGGAAGCCCTCAGACCTCCTGCACCGTGCGCCCCAGCAGGCAGAACTCGTTGCCCTCCGGGTCGGCGAGCACCGTCCACGTGACGTCCGCCCCCTGCCCGACGTCGACGCGGCGCGCGCCGAGCGCGAGCAGCCGCTCCAGCTCCTGCGCGGTGGTCCCGCCGTCGGCGCGCAGGTCCAGGTGCAGGCGGTTCTTCACCGTCTTGGCCTCGGGCACGGCGCAGACGTCGATCGGGGGCGCGCTGCCGTCGGCCGGGGCGATGCGGACGCACTCCTCGTCGCGCTCGGTCACCTCCCACCCCAGGACCGCGCACCAGAAGGCGGCGACGCGCTCGCGGTCCTTGGCGTCGAGGCACAGGCAGTCGAAGCGGCTCGTCATGATCCCTGCGTACCCCGTCCGGCCGGCGAGCACGACCCCGCACGTCCGGGGCGCGGGGGTAGCGTGGACCCCGTGGAACCGCACGCGAGCTGCCGGAAGAGCGGCGATCCGGTCCGGGTCGAGCGGCTGGACCGCGTCGACTACCTCACCGCGTGGGACGCCCAGCGCGCCCGCGCGGCGGCGCGGCGCGAGGGCGCCGGGCCGGACGTGCTCATGCTCCTGGAGCACCCGTCGGTCTACACGGCGGGCAAGCGCACGCAGCCCGAGGACCGGCCGACCGACGGCACGCCGGTCGTGGACGTCGACCGCGGCGGGCGCATCACCTGGCACGGCCCCGGCCAGCTCGTCGGCTACCCCATCGTCGGGCTGCGCGAGCCGCTCGACGTCGTCGACTTCGTGCGGCGCCTCGAGGAGGCGCTCATCCACGTCGTGCACGGGCTGGGCATCACCGCCGCCGGCCGGGTGGACGGGCGCAGCGGCGTGTGGCTCCCGGCCGACGACCGCGGCCCCGAGCGCAAGCTCGGCGCGATCGGCGTGCGGGTGCAGGGCGGGGTGACGCTGCACGGGTTCGCCCTGAACTGCGCGCCCGACCTGACCGCGTTCGACCGGATCGTGCCCTGCGGCATCACCGACGCGGGCGTCACCTCGCTCACCGCGGAGCTGGGCCGCCCGGTCCCGGTCGACGAGGTGCGCGGCGCCGTCGAGGCGGCCGTCCTCGACGCGCTCGACGGCGCGCTCCCCGTGGCCGAGCACCCCGTCGCCCGCCCCGCCGTGCCGGCCGGGCTGGACCTGAGGCTGCACCCCGCGCTGCGGTGAGCCGCGCGCGTCAGCGCAGCTGCGGGACCACCTCGGCGGCGACGAGGTCGATCTGGTCGAGGTCGGTCAGGTCGAGGAGCTGCAGGTAGAACCGCGTGACCCCGGCCCGCTCGTGCCACCGGCCGAGCAGGTCCACGACCTGGTCGGGCGTGCCGGCGAACCCGGTGGCCCGCACTTCGTCGACGTCGCGGCCGATGGCGGCCGCGCGCCGGGCGACCTCGGCGTCGTCGCGGCCGACGCAGACGACCTGCGCGGCCGACCGGACGAGCGGGCGCCCGCCCGCCGCCGCTGCGACGCGGTCGAACTGCTCGACGGCCCCGTCGACGTCGGCGAAGGGGATGTTGAACTCGTCGGCGAAGCGGGCGGCCAGCTCGGGCGTGCGCTTGCGGCCCCGGCCCCCGACGACGACCGGGACCCTGGCCTGCACCGGCTTGGGCAGCGCGGGCGAGTCGGTGACGGTGTAGTGCCGGCCGGTGAAGGAGAAGCGCTCCCCCGCCGGGGTGTGCAGCAGCCCGGTGACGATCTCCAGCTACTCGGCGAGCCGGTCGAACCGCTCGCCCAGGGGCGGGAACGGGATGCCGTACGCGGCGTGCTCGGCCTCGAACCACCCCGACCCCAGCCCCAGCTCGACGCGACCGCCCGACATCGCGTCCACCTGGGCGACGGAGATCGCGAGCGGGCCGGGAAGCCGGAACGTCGCCGACGACACGAGCGTGCCCAGCCGGATCGTGGACGTCTCGCGGGCGAGGCCCGCCAGCGTCACCCAGGCGTCGGTCGGACCGGGCTCGCCGGAGCCCTCGCCCATGGCCAGGTAGTGGTCGGAGCGGAAGAAGGCGTCGTAGCCCGCCGCCTCCGCCGCACGCGCGACGCGGAGCAGGTCGTCGTAGCTCGCGCCCTGCTGGGGCTCGGTGAAGATCCGGAAGTCCACGACCCGACCCTACGCGCGTGCGAGGATCCGATCATGTCGACGACCAGGACGGGCACCCGGCGCTGGACCGTCGCCGACATCCCCGACCAGAACGGCCGCACCGTGCTCGTCACGGGGGCGACGTCCGGGCTCGGGCTGGCCTCGGCCGAGGCGCTCGCCCGGGCCGGCGCGCGCGTGCTGCTCGGCGCCCGCGACGCCGGGCGGGGGCGGCGCGCGGCCGACCGGGTGCCCGGCGGCGAGGTGGTGGAGCTGGACCTCGCCGACCTCGCCTCGGTGCGCCGCGCGGCCGCCGAGGTCCGCGACCGCACCGGCGACGCCCTGCACGTGCTGCTGAACAACGCAGGGATCATGGGCGTGCCGCCGACGGTCACCGTCGACGGGTTCGAGAGCCAGATCGCCACCAACCACCTCGGGCACGCGGCGCTGACCTGGCTGCTCATGCCCGCGCTGCGCGGGGGTGGCGGGGCCCGCGTCGTCACCGTCTCGAGCCTCGCCCACCGCGGTCCCGGCCTCGACGTCGAGGACCTGCACTTCGCCCGCCGCGCCTACACCGGCGCCCGGGCCTACTCGGCGTCGAAGCTGGCCAACCTGCTCTTCGCCGCCGAGCTGGACCGGCGGCTGCGCGCGGCGGGCGACGACGTCGCGTCCGTGGCGGCGCACCCGGGCGTGTCCGGCACCGACCTGCTGCTCAACTCCGTGCGCCGCCGCCCCGGCGCGACGCTGCTGCTGCCGCTCGCGCGCGCCGTCAACGCGGTGACGACGCAGTCCGTGGCGCGGGGCGCGCTCCCCCAGCTCCACGCGGCCACCGCGCCGGGGGTCCGGGGCGGGGACTACGTCGGCCCGGGCGGGGTCGGCGAGCTGCGCGGGCACCCCGGCCCGGCCCGGCGCACCGCCGCCGCGCGGGACGTCGCGCTGGCCGGCCGGTTGTGGGAGGTCACCGCCGCCGAGACGGGAGTGCCGCCCGACCCGGCGTAGCCTGGACGACGTGACGATCACACCCGAGGGTCGCAAGCTGCTCCGCCTGGAGGTCCGCAACAGCGAGACCCCCATCGAGCGCAAGCCGCCGTGGATCCGCACCCGCGCCCGCACGGGCCCGCAGTACACCGAGCTCAAGGGCCTGGTCCGCGCCGGCGGGCTGCACACGGTGTGCGAGGAGGCCGGCTGCCCCAACATCTACGAGTGCTGGGAGGACCGCGAGGCCACCTTCCTCATCGGCGGCGAGCAGTGCACCCGCCGCTGCGACTTCTGCCAGATCGACACCGGCCGCCCCGCCGAGCTCGACCGCGACGAGCCCCGCCGCGTCGCCGAGTCCGTGCGGCAGATGGGCCTGCGCTACTCCACCGTCACCGGCGTCGCCCGCGACGACCAGCCCGACGGCGGCGCCTGGCTCTACGCCGAGACCGTCCGGCAGATCCACGCGCTCAACCCGGGCACCGGCGTCGAGCTGCTGATCCCGGACTTCAACTCGATCGACGCCCAGCTCGACGAGGTGTTCGGCGCCCGCCCCGAGGTGCTCGCGCACAACCTGGAGACCGTCCCGCGGATCTTCAAGCGGATCCGGCCCGGGTTCCGCTACGACCGCTCCCTCGAGGTGATCACCAAGGCCCGCGCGGCCGGGCTGGTGACCAAGTCCAACCTCATCCTCGGCATGGGCGAGACCCCCGAGGAGGTCGTGTCCGCGCTGCGCGACCTGCACGACGCCGGCTGCGAGATCATCACGATCACCCAGTACCTGCGCCCCTCCCCGCGCCACCACCCGGTCGACCGCTGGGTGAAGCCCGAGGAGTTCGTCGAGCACTCCCACGCCGCCGAGGAGATCGGGTTCGCCGGCGTCATGGCCGGGCCGCTCGTCCGCTCCTCCTACCGGGCCGGGCGGCTCTACGCCCAGACGAAGGCCCACCGCGGCGAGCCGCTGACCCCGGAGCTGGAGCACCTGGCGGCGGAGGGCGCGGCGGCCCAGGAGGCCAGCTCCCTGCTCGCCCGCTCCTAGGACCCGCCCGCGCCCGGGCCGACGGTCAGGGCCGGGCGGCCAGGAGGCGGTCGACGAGCTCGGCGGCGCGGCCCGTCGACGGCGAGCCGGGCAGCGCCCTGCCCATCGCGTCGGGGTGCACGCTCAGGCCCTCCAGGCTGGTGCGCAGCCGGGCCGCGGCGCCGCCGGTGGCGCGCAGCAGGTCGTCGAGGGTCTCCCACTCGCTGTGCCAGGCCCCGCCGGCCCGCTGGTGCTCGCCGTCCATCGCCGCCAGCAGCACCGCCACCAGTCCGGGGGCGCGGCGGGCGGCGCCCCGGGCGGTGACGGCGGCGATCGGGTTGCGCTTGTGCGGCATCGACGACGAGTCGCCCGGCGCGGCCTCGCTGACCTCGCCCGGCCCGGCGAGCAGCACGACGTCGACGGCGGGCTTGGCGCACGCCCCGGCCGCGACGCCCAGCGCGGCCGCCAGCTCGCCGATCCGGGTGCGCTCGGTGTGCCACGGGGCGCCGGGATCGGCCAGCCCCAGCGCCGCGGCGACGTCGGCCGCGACGGCCGGGGGCAGCCCGTCGAGCGTGCCGGCCGGGCCGCCCAGCTGCACTGGCAGCGCGTCGAGGACGGCGGCGAGGCCGGTGCGGGCCCGGTCCAGCCCCGCGCACCAGCCCGCGGCGACCAGCCCGAACGTCGTCGGCAGGGCGTCCTGGCCCAGGGTGCGGGCCATCATCGGGGTCTCGCGGTGGGCGGCCGCGAGCACGGCGGCCGCGTCGGCGGCGCCGCGCAGGTCGTCGAGCACGAGCTCCCCGGCCCACCCGGCGAGGAGCACCGCCGCGGTGTCGACGACGTCCTGGCTGGTGGCGCCGGGGTGCACCGACGGCGCGGCCTCCGGGCCCGCGGCCGCGCGCAGGGCGCGGACCAGCGGGATCACCGGGTTGCCGCCCTCGACGGACGCGCGGCCCAGCTCGGCGGGGTCGAGCGCCAGCGACCCCGCGGCGGCGGTGATCGCGGTGGCGTGCGCCTCCGGGACGACGCCGTGCGCCGCCGCGGCCCGCACCAGCGCGACCTCGACGGCGAGCAGGGCGGCCACCCAGGCGGTGTCGTCGAGCCGGGCGGCCACCCGGTCGGCGCCGAACAGCGGATCGAACAGCGCACCCCGGGACACAGACCGAACCTACCCGCGTGCGGCGCGGCTACCCGTGCAGGCGCACCGGCAGCGTCCGCAGCCCGCGCACGAGCGTGCTGCGCCGGTAGACCAGGTCCTCGGCCGGCTCGGCGAGCACGACGCCGGGGAAGCGGTCGAGCAGCGCCCGGATCGCCTCCTGCCCCTCGATCCGGGCGAGCTGGGCGCCCAGGCAGTGGTGCAGGCCGTGGCCGAACGCGGTGTGCCCGGCGGCGTCGCGGTCGACGCGCAGGTCCGCGGCGTCGGCGAAGCGCTCGTCGTCGCGGTTGGCCGAGGCGAGGGACAGGACGACCGTCGACCCCGCGGGGATCGTCACCCCGGAGTACTCGACGTCCTCCGCCGCGAACCGCGCCGGGGTGGTCTGCACCGGGGAGTCCCAGCGCAGGAACTCCTCGACCGCGGAGGCCATCAGCTCGGGCCGCGCGGCCAGCAGCGCGCGCTGCTCGGGGTGGGTGAGCAGCGCGAGCACCCCGTTGCCGACGAGGTTGACGGTGGTCTCGTGGCCGGCGATGAGCAGCATCATCGCCATCGCGACCAGCTCGTCGTCCGAGAGCCGGTCGCCGTCCTCGGCCACCTCGACCAGTCCGCTGATCAGCCCGTCGTCGGGCCGGGTGCGCTTGGCCTCCACCAGGTCGGTGAGGTAGGCGTGCAGCTTGCCCATCGCCGCGCCCTTGTCCTCGGGCGAGCCGTCGTCGACGAGCACGTTGGACCAGGCGGCGAAGTCGTCGCGGTCCTCCGCGGGCACCCCGAGCAGCTCGCAGATGACGAACACGGGCAGCAGGAACGCGTAGCGGGCCATGAGGTCGGTGGGACCGGTCTGCGCGGCGAGGTCGTCGAGCAGCCGCTCGGCGATCTCGGCGACCCGCGGGCGCAGCTCCTCCATCCGCCGCACGGTGAACGTGCGCGAGACGAGCTTGCGCAGCCGGGTGTGCTCCGGCGGGTCCATGAGGATCATCATCGGGATCGGGAACGCGGGCTGCCCCGCGCGCTGCTCGGGCGGCAGCGTGTACCGCCAGTCCTTCGACAGCCGCGGGTCGGCGAGCGCGGCGCGGACGTCGGCGTGCCGGAACAGCATCCACACCCGGCCGTCCGGGGAGTCCACGAGCCGCACCGGCTCGTCGGCGCGCAGGGCGTCGTAGGCGGGGTAGGGGTCGTTCCAGAAGGCGCCCTCGAACAGCTGCCCGGTCGCGGTCACGGCGTTCCTCTCGTCGATGTAAGCGCTAGCTTACCGGCGTCGGCGCGGCCGTGGACGACGTCGGCGGCGAGCACCGCCAGCGCCGGTGCGGTCTCGATGCCCGAACCGCCCTGACCGGCCAGGAACACGAACCCCGGATGGTCGGGCCACGAGCCGAGGACCGGGAGGCGGTCCGGCACGAACGAGCGCAGCCCCGCCCAGCTCGACCGCACCGAGCGCAGCCCCAGCCCCGTCACGGCCTCGACCCGCTCCAGCGCCAGCGCGACGTCGGCCGGGTCGGGGCGCGCGTCGCCGGGCTCGGCGGGGGTCTCGTCGGCCCGGGAGACCAGCAGGTCGTCGCCCTCGGCCTTGAAGTACCAGCGCTCGTCGGCGTCGATCACCATCGGCCCGCCCCGGGTGCGGGCCGGGTCGGGGACGCGGGCGACGGCGAGCGTGCGGCGGTGGGGCCGCAGCCCGATCCGCGGGACGCCGGCCAGCGCGGCGACCTCGTCGGCCCAGGCCCCCGCCGCGTCCACCAGCACGTCGGCGACGTGCTCGGCGCCGCCGGCCCGGACCCGCCAGCCCGCGCCGTC
>JAPLAT010000483.1 GCA_026393175.1 Pseudonocardiales bacterium | reverse complement strand
CTGCTCGACCGGGCGCTGGGCCTGGGCTTCGACGCGGTCTGCACCGGCCACTACGCGCAGGTCTCCGGCGGCGAGCTGCGCCGGGCCGTCGACGCGGACAAGGACCAGTCCTACGTGCTGTCCGTGCTCACCGCCCGCCAGATCGCGCACGCGCTGTTCCCCCTCGGCGACACCCCCAAGACCGCCGTCCGGGCCGAGGCGGCCGCGCGCGGCCTGCGGGTGGCCGACAAGCCCGACAGCCACGACATCTGCTTCATCCCCTCCGGCGACACCCGCGCCTTCCTCGGCGCCCGCATCGGCTCCCGCCCCGGGCCGGTGGTCGACGCCGCGAGCGGGGTGGTGCTGGCCCGGCACGACGGCGTGCACGGCTTCACCGTCGGCCAGCGCAAGGGCCTGGGCGTCGACGCCCCCGCCGCCGACGGCAGGCCCCGCTACGTGCTGGGCATCGAGCCCGCCACGGGCACCGTCCGCGTCGGGCCGGCCGAGGCCCTGGACGTGCACGGGATCGACGCCGTCGCCGCCGTGTGGAGCAGCGGGACGGCCCCCGGCGGCCCGGTGGAGTGCACCGCCCAGGTGCGGGCGCACGGCGGGCTGGCCCCGGCCGTCGCCACCCCGGGGCCCGGCGGCGCCCTTGCGGTGCACCTGCGCGAGCCCGTCCGCGGCGTCGCCCCGGGCCAGACGGTCGCCCTGTACCGGGGGCCGGTGGTGCTGGGCAGCGCGCGCATCACGGCCACGCGCTGACCCCCGCATTGCAGGAAGGCCACCTTCACGCAACGAGGTTGCGTGAAGGTGGCCTTCCTGCCACCGGCTAGACCACCGTCAGCCGGTTGATCATGCCCTGCACGTGGTGCGGGATCTCCCCCTCCTCACCGACGGGGCAGAGCACGAAGTAGGTTCCCGGCTCCAGGTCGGCCAGCATCCCGCCGACCTGCCCGGGCGGGGCCGCGGCACCGCCGGGGACCAGCTCCACGCGGGTCATGAGCTCCTCGAACGACAGCGCCTGGAACTCCTCCACCGTCATGGCCGGGTCGTTGGCCCGGGCGAACAGCGCGACGTGGAACTCGCCCTCGGTGCTCTCGTTGGTGAGCAGCAGGCTGACCGGCCCGGCCTCCAGGGTCTCGGGCGCGCCGCTGAACGCGAAGTCGGTGCCGGCGAGGTCGACGTTCTGGTAGCCGCAGTTCTCGTGGGCCCACGTCTCGTAGCCGGTGACGGCGCCGAGGAAGGCGGGGTCCTCGTAGTCGGGTTCGCTGCCCTCGGTGGCCGCGGCCTGCGCGACGGGCTGCAGCGCGACGACCGACGGCGCCAGGTCCGCGGGGGCGGCGGCGACGGAGGCGTCGACCAGCGGGACGATCTGCTCGCCCCAGGCCATGACGGCCTCGGCAGGCGCGGGACCGTCCGGGCCGCCCTCCGGGCTCGGCACGCCGTCGAGGGCCAGCAGGCTGCTGCACGCGGCCTCGACGGAGGGCCCGGCCGCGGCCGTCGGCCCGGGGGCCGCGGGCGCGGGCGTGGCGGCCGGGGCGCCGCCGCACGCCGTCAGGGCGAA
>JAPLAT010000407.1 GCA_026393175.1 Pseudonocardiales bacterium | reverse complement strand
GAGGACGGCGCGGGCGGCCCCGCCGCGCCGCTGGGCGGGGCCGCGAGCAGCACGTCGACCTCGTCGGCGGTCAGCGGCCGCTGCGGGGTGCCGACGATGCCGTCGCCGATGGCGCCGACGGCCGTCAGCCCGATGGCGGTGGCGCCCACGACGGCCGCCACCCACGCCAGGACGACGCCGAGGGCGCGGGGCGGGCTCACCGGGACAGCATGACGCCTGCCCGGCCTAACGGGACCCTAAAAGGAGGTGATCGTGCGCCCTCCGACCGTTCCCCCGCCCCGCCGCGGTGACCTACGGTGCGCCGGTGGCCCAGGTGCTCCTCGTCGAGGACGACCCGACGATCCGGACGGCCCTGCTGCGCGGGCTCGGCGAGCGCGGGCACGCCGTGGACTCCGCGCCCACGGCGATGGCGGGGCTGCAGCACGCGCTGACCCACCGGCCCGACATCGTCGTGCTCGACCTCGGCCTGCCCGACCTCGACGGCACGACGGTGCTGAAGATGCTGCGCGGCGCGAGCCGGGTCCCCGTCGTCGTGGCCACGGCCCGCGACGACGAGCGCGAGATCGTCGCCGTCCTCGACGCCGGAGCCGACGACTACCTCGTCAAGCCGTTCAGCGCCGCCCAGCTCGACGCCCGGATCCGCGCGGTGCTGCGCCGCGGCGCGGAGAGCACGCCGGACGCGGAGGTCGTCGTCGGCGGGCTGCGGATCGACCCCCGCTCCCGGCGCGCCAGCCTCGACGGCCGGGCGCTGGACCTCACCCCGCGCGAGTTCGCCCTCCTGCACCACCTCGCCGCGCGCGCCGACGAGGTCGTCAGCAAGCGGGAACTGCTCACCGAGGTGTGGCAGCTGCCCTACGGCGGCGCCGACAAGACCGTCGATGTGCACCTGTCCTGGCTGCGCCGCAAGCTCGGCGAGACCGCGCAGGCCCCGCGCTACCTGCACGCCGTGCGCGGGGTCGGTGTCCGCATCTCCGCCCCGGGCGGCTGAGCGTGCGCAGGCGGCTGCTGGTCCTCGTCGGCGCGACGACGCTGCTGGTCCTCGTCGCGTTCCTGGTGCCGCTCGCGCTGCTCGTGCGCACGGTCGCCGCGGACCGGGCCGTGCAGGGCGCGAGCGTCGAGGCGCAGGCGCTCAGCGCGCTCGTCGCGACGGCCGACGCCGACGCGCTCGCGCTGACCGTCTCCCAGGTCGACGCCACCTCGCCCGCCGACGTGAGCGTGTTCCTGCCCGGCGGGGCGGTGCTGGGCGCCCCGGCCGCGCGCAGCCCGCTCGTCGAGCTCGCGGCGCGGGGCAGCAGCGCCTCCGGCGACGTCGAGGGCGGCCGGGAGATCGTGTTCGCCGTGCGCGACAGCGCCGGGCCGGGCGCGGTGATCCGGACGTTCGTCCCCTCGTCGGCGCTGACGGCCGGCGTCGCGCGGGCGTGGCTGCTGCTGGCCGGGCTCGGGGCGGGGCTGCTGGTGATCGGGCTGCTCGTGGCCGACCGGCTCGCCCGCTCCCTGGTGCGCTCCACCACCGAGCTCGCGGCCGTGTCCGACCGGCTCGCCCGCGGCGACCTCGCCGCCCGCGCCGGGACGGGCGGGCCCGGCGAGCTCGCCGTCGTCGCCGGGGCGCTGAACGGGCTCGCCGGGCGGATCGCGGACCTGCTGCGCGAGGAGCGCGAGACCGTCGCCGACCTCGCCCACCGCGTCCGCACCCCGCTCACCGCGCTGCGCCTGGACGCCGAGGCCCTGCGCGACCCGGACGACGCCGCCCGCATCGGCGCCGGCGTGGACGGCGTGCAGCGCGCCGTCACCCAGGCCATCGAGCAGGCGCGGCGGCGGGGCTCGGGCCCGGCGGGGCGGGCCGGGTGCGACGCGGCCGCCGCCGTGCGGGAGCGGGTCGCGTTCTGGGGCGTGCTCGCCGAGGACACCGACCGGCCGGTCACGGTGGACGTCGACCCCGGGCCGCTGCCCGTCGCGCTCGGGCGGGCGGACCTGGAGGCCGCCGTCGACGCCCTGCTGGGCAACGTCTTCGCCCACACCCCCGACGGCACCCCGTTCGCCGTGCGGCTGCACCGGGCGGGCGACGGCGCCGTGCTCGTCGTCTCCGACGGCGGGCCGGGCCTGCCGGTCGGCGCCGGCACACCCCGCCGCGGGGCCAGCGGCAGCGGCTCCACCGGCCTCGGCCTGGACATCGCCCGGCGCGCCGCGGAGCAGACCGGGGGGCGGCTCGACCTGCGCCCGTCCGAGGCCGGCGGGCTCGAGGTGGTCCTGCGCCTCGGCGGCGATCCGGGGCCGGAGCCCGCCAAGTCACAGCCAGCCCTGGCATAGCCCGCCCTTAGGGAACGGGCAGCGCGGCGTTGGGCCCGCGGCGGCGACCGTGGTCCCCGACGGACACCACCCCGGTGTCCCGCCCAGGAGGTCACCATGTCCCGCACCCGGATCGCCGCCGCCACCGCCACGATCGGGCTGCTCGTCGCCGGCGGCGCCGCCCTCGCGCTCACCCCCGTCGAGGAGCCCGTCACGCCGCTGCCGACGCTCGCCTCGGCCCGCTCGTCCGGGACGGCAGGCCCGTCAACCAGCCCCCTCACCACGACCCCGTCGACGGCCACCGCGTCCCCGACGACCTCCCAGGCCCCCGCCCCCGCCGCCCCCGCGCTGGCCGCGGACGCGGCCGCCGCGATCGCGCTGCGGCACACCGGCGGCGGGCGGGTCACCGAGATCGAGCGCGAGACCGAGCACGGCCGGGCGGAGTGGAAGGTCGAGATCGTCACCGGCGGCGTGGAGCGCGACGTCCGCGTCGACGCCACGACCGGCGCGATCACCCGCGACGAGACCGACCGGCCCCGGGACGACGACCGGGGCGGGGACGACCGGGGCGGGGACGACGACCGGGGCCACGACGCGGGCGACGATCACGGCGGCGACCGCTCGGACGACTAACCCAGGACGCCCCTGAACGCCACGAACGGCACGTCCGGCCCACGGGGGTGGGCGGACGTGCCGTTCGTGTCGGAACGGGTCAGCTGGAGCGGGCCCGCCGCACCAGCAGCACGATCAGCAGCACCAGCGCGCCGCCGATCCCCGGGGCGAGGCGCTTGAGCACCGGCGCGCCGGCCGTGTCGAGCAGGTCGATGGCGTCGATCTC
>JAPLAT010000519.1 GCA_026393175.1 Pseudonocardiales bacterium | reverse complement strand
CCGGCGGGGCCGGCGGCTCGGGCGGGACGAACTCCGCCGACCAGACCGTGAGCACGAGCAACGCGTTCTCGTTCACCGACTCGTTCACCGCGGACGACAACGACGGGTTCGACCTCAAGGACGCCGAGATCGAGGACTCGTTCAACCAGGACAACGACGGCGTCGACAACTCCCACGGCGAGATCGAGGACAGCGTCGTCGCCGGCGGCAACGCGAACAACTCCGGCAACGAGACCGACCTGACCGTCGTCAGCAACTCCTACAACGACAACGACAGCCAGACCCTGACCAACGTCGGCAACACCACCAACACCCAGACCTGGACCAACGTCGGCAACGACAACTCCACCGACATCGACGACTCCTTCACCACCGAGACCGAGGTCGAGGTCGAGGACTCGTTCAACACGTTCGACCCGGACCTGCTCGACATCGACGTGCAGCTCGACGACGTCCTGCCGGTGAACCTGGGCGTGCTCGGCAACTGACCCCTCTCCCCGGTCGGGAGGGCCCGTCGCCCCCGCGACGGGCCCTCCTCACCCCGACCGACCGCCGGAGGTGGTCCCCGTGCTCTCCCTGTCCTCCCTGATCGAGTTCCTGCTCGACCTGCTGCGCGACCCCCAGGTCGCCGACGACTTCGCCCGCGACCCGCAGGGCACGCTCGCGGCCAACGGGCTGGCCGGCGTCACCGCGGCCGACGTCCGCGACGTGCGGCCGCTGCTCGCCGACCACCCGGACGTGCGCTGCGGCGACGACGACCGCGGCGGCGGGCACCACGCCCGACCCGAGCACCACGCCCGGCCCGAGCACCACTCCCGCCCGGAGCACCACGGGCACCACGGGCGTCCCCAGCACGACGACCCGGTCCGCGAGATCCACCACGTGCAGCAGCAGTACGTCGTGCACCGGCCCGAGGTGCACCACCACACCACGACCCAGAACCACTACGAGTTCACCTACGTCGACAACAGCGTGCACGCCGAGGAGGGCGCCACCGTCATCCAGGACTCGTTCAACCAGGACAACGACGGCGTCGACAACAAGGGCGGCACCATCGAGGACAGCGTGGTCGCGGGCGGCGACGCCAACGGCTCCGGCAACGCGACCGACGTGGTGGTGATCGAGGACTCGTTCGACGAGGAGCAGACCACCACGGTCACCGACTCGGGCAACACGACCACCGAGGTCGTCGTCACCGACTCGTTCGACGACGAGAGCACCGAGATCGACGACTCCTTCACCACCGAGTCCGTGACCACGGTGACCGACTCGTTCGCGGGCAGCACGATCAACGACTCCTACTCCGTGGCCGGGCCCGCCACGGCGGCCGCGGCGGGGGAGGAGGCGGCGACCGGCGCCGCGCCGGCGGCCTGACCCGCACGGCGCCGCCACTGCGTGACCGTCACTACACTCACCGTCACCCCGACCCGCGCCGCCCTCCTCACCCCTCGGGAGGGCGGCGCGTCCCGCGACACCGCACCGCGCGGAGGAGGCCACCGTGGAGCTGCCCGTCCCGGTCAGGGCCGTCGACCTCGCGCTGTCGACGATCGCCCGCTACGACCGCCCCGACCTCGACGCGCGGCTGCGCCACGCCCGCGCCCGGCTGCTCAGCGACCGGATCCGCGTCCTCGTCGTGGGCGAGTTCAAGCAGGGCAAGAGCCTGCTGGTGAACGCGCTGGTCAGCGCACCGGTCTGCCCGGTGTTCGACGACGTCGCGACGACCGTGTCCACCGTCGTCGGCCACGCGGACGAGCCCTCGCTCACGCTGGTGCGCAGCCGGCCCGGCCCGGACGGCACGCCCGTCGAGCAGCGCTCCCGGCGCACCGACGTGCCGCTGGACGCGATGGCCGACGCCGTCGCCCGGCACGCCTCGGAGGTGCACAACCCCGGCAACCGGGAGGGCCTGTCGCACGTCGAGGTCGGGCTGCCGCGGCACATACTCGCCGCCGGCCTGGAGATCGTCGACACGCCGGGGGTCGGCGGGCTGAACTCCGTGCACGGCGCCGCGACGATGACCGCCCTGCCCACGGCCGACGCGGTCCTGCTCGTGTCCGACGCCTCGCAGGAGTACACCGCGCCCGAGCTGGAGTTCCTCCGCCAGGCTGCGGCCCTGTGCCCCAACGTCGCGTGCGTGCTCACCAAGACCGACCTGCACCCCGAGTGGCGCCGGATCGCCGAGCTGGACCGCGGCCACCTGCGCGCTGCGGGCGTCGACGCCGAGCTGTTCGCCGTCTCGTCGACCGTGCGCTGGCAGGCCGTGCTCACCGCCGACGCCGAGCTCAACGCCGAGTCCGGGTTCCGCGAGCTGGAGACGTTCCTGACCGCGCGCGTGCTCGGCCAGTCCGACCTGCTGTCCCGCCGCTCCACCGTCCACGACGTCGTCGGCGTCACCGACCAGCTCCTCGCCGGGCTGCGCTCCGAGCGGGCCGCGGTGGAGAACCCGGAGACGGTGCAGGAGCTGATCCGGGAGCTGACGGCCGCGCAGCAGAACGCCGGCGCGCTGAAGGAGCGCTCGGCGCGCTGGCAGCACACCCTCAACGACGGTGTCGCCGACCTCAACGCCGACATCGAGCACGACCTGCGCGACCGGATGCGCGAGATCACCCGGCTCGCCGAGGAGGAGATCGACGGGGGCGGTGACCCGCTGCGCACCTGGGACCAGATCTCGGCGTGGATCTCCCAGCAGGTCGCGGCGGCCGCCTCGGCCAACTTCGTCTGGGCCACGCAGCGGGCCCGCTGGCTCGCCGAGCAGGTCGCGCAGCATTTCGACTCCGAGCGGGAGGCCGCGCTGCCCGCGCTGCGCACCGAGGCCTCGGCGGCGCTGGGGTCGGTGCGCGAGATGGTCGTGCGGGAGGGCGAGTCCTGGTCGGTCGGGGCCAAGGCGCTCGCCGGGCTGCGGGGCGGCTACATCGGCGTCCTGATGTTCGGCTTCCTCGGCACGATGGCCGGGCTCGCGCTGATCAACCCGTTCTCCCTCGGCGCGGGGCTGCTGCTGGGCGGCAAGACGATCAGCGACGAGCGCCGCCGGATCGTCGCCCGCCGCCAGGCCGAGGCGAAGACGAGCGTGCGCCGCTACGTCGACGACGTGACGTTCCAGGTCGGGAAGGACTCCCGCGACATGCTCCGCGGCGTGCAGCGCGACCTGCGCGACCACTTCACGGAGCTGGCCGAGCAGCTGCACCGCTCGCTGCGCGAGTCGCTGGCCACCGCGGAGCGGTCGGTGACGACGACGCAGGCCGAGCGCGACGAGCGGCTGGGCCAGCTCGCGACGGAGATCGCGGCGCTGGAGCGGCTGCAGGAGCGGGTGCGCACCCTCACCCCGGAGCCGCCGCCCGCCGCGCCGGCCCCGCGCCCGGTCGTGGCGCCGGTGCCGTGACGGCGGTGCCGCCGGGGGACGGGTCCCCGGCCCGCCACGACCTGCGGGCCACCGCCCGGGCCGTGCTCGACCGCGCGGTGGACACCTACCGCGACCACCCCGCCGTCGCCGCCTGGCTCGACGGGCAGCGCGCCCGGCTGGCGGGCCCACTGCGCATCGCGGTGGCCGGCAAGGTCAAGGCGGGCAAGTCGACGCTGCTCAACGCGCTGGTCGGGGAGCAGATCGCGCCGTCGGACGCGGGCGAGTGCACGAAGGTCGTCACCTGGTACCGCGGCGCGCCGTACTCCCGGGTCACGCTGCACCCCCGCGACGGCGGCCCGCCGGTCGGCCTGCCCGTGGACCGCCGCGACGGCGCGCTCGTCATCGACCTGCAGGGCACCCGGGCCGCGGACGTCGACCACCTGGAGGTGGACTGGCCGACCCCGAGCCTGCGGGTCGCCACGCTCATCGACACCCCCGGCATGGCGTCGACGTCGGCCGAGGTCGGCGAGCGCACGGTGCGCTTCCTCAACCCCGACGACGAGCGTCCGTCCGAGGCCGACGCCGTCGTCTACCTCATGCGCCACCTGCACGCCGCCGACGCGGAGTTCCTCTCCGCGTTCCGCGACCGCGGCGTCGCGCGGGCGGCGTCGGTCAACGCCGTCGCGGTGATCTCCCGCGCCGACGAGATCGGCGGCGGCCGGCTGGACGCGATGGCCTCGGCCAGGGCCGTCGCCCGCCGCTACCGCAGCGACCCGGTGCTGCGCGGCCTCGCCCAGAACGCGGTCGCCGTGGCCGGCCTCATCGCCGAGACCGGGCGGACGCTGCGCGCGGCGGAGTTCACCGCGCTCGTCGAGCTGTCCCGCGTCCCGCGCGAGGACCTGGACGCGATGCTGCTCACCGCGGACCGGTTCCTCGCCCCCGGGCCCGGCCGGCCGCTGGGCGGCGAGGAGCGGGCCCGGCTGCTGCGCCGTTTCGGCGTGTTCGGGCTCCGCCTGGCGACCACGCTGCTGCGCCAGGGCACCGGCTCGCCCGAGGAGCTGGCCGCCGAGCTCGTGCGGCGCAGCGGCCTGCACGAGCTGCAGGCCGTGCTCGACACCCAGTTCGTGGGCCGCCGCGACGTGCTGCAGGCGCGCTCGGCGCTGCTCGCCGTGCACCGGGTGCTCGCCGACGTCCCCCCGGCCGACGGGGGCCGGCTGGCCGCCGAGGTGGAGCGGGTGTTCGCCGACGCCCACGAGTTCGCCGAGCTGCGGCTGCTCAGCGGGCTGCGCTCGGGGCTGGTGACGCTGCCGCCACCGATGGCCGAGGAGGGCGCCCGGCTGCTCGGCGAGCAGGGGGCCCGGGTGCCGGCCCGGCTCGGGCTCGGTCCGGCGCCCGACGCCGCGACGGTGCGGGCCGCCGCCCTCGACGCCCTGGACCGCTGGCAGGAGCACGCGGAGAACCCGATGCTCACGCGCGCCGCGGCCGACGCCTGCCGGGTGGTCGTCCGGACCTGCGAGGGGCTGCTCGCCGACCGGCGGGCCTGAGCCCGGGGCAGGGCGCGTGGGCGGGGCGGCTCAGCGCCGGGCGCCCGCCTCCAGGGCCGTGCGGAGCAGGCCGAACAGCTCGTCGCGCGAGGCGACGCCCAGCCGCTGCCGCATGCGCGCGACGTGGTGCTCCACCGTCTTGGCCGAGACGTAGAGCCGCTGCCCGATCTGCTTGTAGGTCAGGCCGTCGAGGATGTGTCGGCCGATCTCCAGCTCGCGCTCGGAGAAGGCGGCGACCGGGCCGTCCGCTGCCGCGGGCTGCGCCGGGGCCGCGGGTCCGGCCGGGGCGGGCTCCGGCGCGTCCGGCTGCCCCTGCAGCGCCCGGGCCAGCGCGAGCAGGT
>JAPLAT010000416.1 GCA_026393175.1 Pseudonocardiales bacterium | reverse complement strand
GCTGCGGGGGTACGGCGGACCGGAGCGCGCGCGACGCGTCCGGGGTCAGAAGGGCCAGCGGTCGCCGAACCGCGCCGCGAGCCGCCCGTCGAGGCCCCACTCGCGGCCGCTCGGGACGGTCGCGAGCAGCAGCAGCGGCAGCAGGTCGACCGGGTAGGTCCACAGGTACTGGGTGGCGTCGGAGAACAGGTACATCAGCCAGACCGGCCCGATGAGCAGCAGCGTGCCGAGCGCCGCGGCCCGGGTGAGCACGCCGAACAGCAGGGCGAGCCCCGCGGCGATCTCCACGACCGTCAGGAAGGCGCCGAAGAACCCGTAGTTCGGCAGCACGACCGACTGGTAGAACGCGCCGAGCGGGGCCAGGAACGTCGTGGACGACGCGTCGTCGGCGATGAACTGCGCCTGCGGCAGCCACAGCAGCCCGAAGCTGGCGAACCCCAGCTCGTAGGCGCCGACGTCGATCAGCTTGGCCAGGCCGTTGGTCAGCCAGATCAGGCCGAAGAAGATCCGGAGGACGGCCAGCGCCCTGGCCAGGGACGGCGCGGACGCCGGGACGGTCGCCCGCCGGGCGGACGGCGCGGACTCGGACATGCGGACACACACCAGACGGGGGTGAGGAGGAGCGGTGGCGGAGACACCCGGACCGGGCGCCGAGGACGTCACGCTCAACGGATGTTGAGCGTGGAGTCCGCACCGGGTGGGCGGCCCTCCACCAGCCGCAGCAGCGCCTGCGCCGGCACCGACAGGGGGAGCGTGGTCCGGGTGATCAGCAGGTCGGTGTCGAGCCGCCCGCCGCGGACCGTCGGCCCGAACGGGCTCCAGAACGCGCCGTCGGCGGTGATCGTCAGCTCCGCGGGCAGGTCGTTCTGCGCGGCGGTGACCCCGAGGCCCTCGCCGACCGCGCGGCCGCGGGAGATGATCGGGCGGATGACGTGGTCGGTGTCGGGCACGCCGAGCCCGCGGTGCAGCGCGCACAGCCGGTCCAGCTCAGCGTCCTCGATCGACTCCACGGTCGTGGCGATGCGGACCTTGACCCCCCGCTCGACCAGCGCCGGGATCGCGGCGACGACCTTCGCGAAGTTGTCGGGGGCGCGCATCTCGTCGTTGGCGTCCGCGTCGGGGCGGTCCAGCGAGATCTGGAGCGACACCCGGCGACCGGCCAGGACCTCGATGCGGTCGAGGAGGCGGCGCTGGAACAACGTCGCGTTGGTGAGCGCCACGACGGGCAGGTGCTCCGCCATCTCGGCGAGCAGCTCCGGCATGCCGGGCACGAGGAAGATCTCCCCGCCCGTCACCCCGAGGTCGGTGAACCCCAGCTCCGCGGCCTGGCGCGCGACGGCGAGCATCGCGGCGGGCCCCAGCTCGCGGCGCGGCACCTTCGGCCCGGACTCGGTGAGGCAGTAGGTGCACTCGATGTTGCAGTGGTAGTTGGCGTACATCCACACGCGGCCGGGCAGGGTGCCGCGGGCCACGGCGAGCCCGACGGGGCCCGCGGACCGGGGATCCGTCACGTCAGCCCCTCCTCGGCGAGCCGGGCGAGCGTCTCCGCGCCGGTGGGCAGCGCGAGCGCGGTGGCGAAGCGGTTCAGCAGCAGGGTGGCGCCCACGAGGGCGGTCAGCTCGACCACCACGTGGTCGGCGAAGTGCGCCCGGACGGCGGTGCGGGCCGCGTCGGGCACCGGACCACCCCCGGCGACCAGGTCCACCCAGCCGATCAACGCCCGCTCCCGGGGGTCGGGGAAGCTCTCCTCGACCGGCGTCTCCGCGCGCAGCGCCGTGACCTGGTCGCGGGACAGGCCCGCGTCGAGGGCCACCGGGGTGTGGGCCTGCACGCAGTAGCGGCAGCCGGCCAGGGCGGACGTGCGGACGATCACGATCTCCTTGGTCCGCTCGTCGACACCCGACGGGCCCAGCACGGTGCCGAGGAACGGCATCGCCACCTCGAGCAGTTCCGGCACCTGCGCCAGCGCGGCGACGATCGGTCCGGGGTCCCCGGAGGCGAAGAAGGGTCGGGCCAGCAGCGGTGCCTGCTCGGCCTCGAGCAGCAGGCCGGCCGG
>JAPLAT010000326.1 GCA_026393175.1 Pseudonocardiales bacterium | reverse complement strand
CGTGCGGCGGATCAGCGACCGGCGGCCCGGCCCGGTCTCTCCCCCCCGTCCGGCTCACCGGGCGACGATTGTGCCCGGTCGACCTCGCAGGACGCGCCGTCGCCCGGTCACGGCGACCGCCGAGCGCCCGCACGGACGACTTCGGCTGGGTCGCACCATGGAGCGCGTCATGGAGCGCGTCAGGCCGTCCTCGCCGGACGCGGCCTCGAGCACCTCGGCCCATAGTTCTTGCAACGCCGCGCCATCACGCGCCGGCAGCACCGTCGTCGTCTTCGACGAGCAGCACGATCGACCTCCGGGCCCATGCGTGCGGCCGTCGATCGGGTCGGCGGTCCCGGCCGTCGTCATCGGACCGGTCGGTCGGCGGCACCCCGCCCGACGGGCGGGCGGTCGGGATCATGGCGTCGGCCGGGCGGTGATGGTGAGCGGCAGTTCCAGGCGCTCGCCGCTGCGCAGGATGGTCACGTGGGTCGCACTGCCGGGTTCGATGTCACGGAGCGCGTCGAGCACGTCCTCCACCGAGGTGATGTCCCGGCCGTCCAGCGCGATGACGACGTCGCCCGCCGTGACCCCGGCCCCGGCGGCCGGGCCGTCGGGTTCGATCCCGGTCACCAGTGCGCCGGCGTCCGCGGCCACGCCCAGGCTGCTGCGCAGGCTAGGGGTGAGCGGGGCGAGTCGGACGCCAAGGTAGGGGTGGGTGGCGGTGCCGTCGGCGAGGAGCTGCTCGGCGATGTCCACGGCCGTGGCGGCGGGGATGGCGAAGCCGATCGACACCGCTCCAGCGGCGGGCGGGATGTAGGCCTCGTTGATTCCGATGACCCGGCCGGTGGCGTCGAGCAGCGCACCTCCGGAGTTGCCGGGGGAGATCGCGGCGTCGACCTGGATGAGGTCGACCAGGGCGCGTGACTGCGCGGCCGATCCGGGGATCTGCCGGTCCAGTCCCGACACGATGCCGGAGGTCACGGTGCCCTCGAAGCCGAGCGGGCTGCCGATGGCGAGAACGGGTTCGCCGGGGCGGGGCAGTGCGGTGTGGTACTCGGGCACCGGCAGGCCGGTGCGGGCGGTGCGGACGACGGCGAGGTCGGTGACCCGGTCGGTCGCCAGCACGGTACCGGGGGACGACGTCCCGTCGGCGTAGTCGATCACGACGTCGACGGCGTCACCGACGACGTGCTGGTTGGTGAGCACGATGTCGGGGCGGTAGACCACACCGCTGCCCGTGCCCTGGCCGGTGCGGACGGTCACCACGCTGGGGGCCAGGCGTGCCACGATGTCCGCCGTGCTCCCCGCTACCGGTCCGGGCTGCGTGGTGGGGGCCGGGGGTGCGGGCGGCTCGACAGCGGTCACCGTGCATCCGGTCAGGGTCGCGGTGAGCGTCGCGACGGCCAGGATCCCCGCGCGCCTACCCTTCACCGGGCACCACCGCAGGTTCGGGGCCGGTCCCGATGATCGCCGGGTCCTGTTCGGCCTCCCGGGCGCGGGGCGGTAGGACGCTGGGGTTTTCGACGCCCACCTGCAGCCTCAGCTCGCCGGCATCGGCGAAGGTGAAGACCACGGGGTAGGTGAGGCCGGCCCGGATCGGCGCGGTGAGCCCCTCGAGCGCGATCGTCACCTCACGGGCGCCGTCCACGGTGATCGAGGAGACCGGTCCGTCATATCCGGCGACGAGCACCTGCCCGTCCGCGATGGCGGAGTCGCCGACGATACGGCCGGAGGTCGCGATCGGGCTGGAGACCGCGACGAGCCGGTCCGCCGAGGGCACTCCGACCTCGCCGTTGACGATGGTGACCTGCAGCGGCGCGTCGGCTCCTGGCGGGTACACCGTGTCCCCGGGAACCGGATCGGACCAGGCGAACTGCACGTCGCGGACCTGGATCGAACCGACCTGCCCCGACGAACCCGGCGAGGACGACCGCTGTTCCGACGTCGCGGCCTCCTGCCCTGCCCCGCATCCGGCCAGCGCGATCGTGCCGGCCACCGCCCACGCGACCGCCACGGCCGAGCGCCTGCTAGTGATCGCTCTCATGCTGGGCGAATACCCGCAACCGTTGCGTGGTAGTCAACGACATGACTCCACATCTAACCTCCGCCGGACCGCGCTCGCCGTCGCCGTCTGCGCCGGGACGCTGACCGGGTGCGGTGACGGCGCGGGGACGGCGGGACCCGAGCAGGGGGTGACCGTCGCCGAGATCGAGGAGCCGCAGAACTTCTACGAGGGCGAGTACCTGGGACGGCGGGTCGAGGTGAGCGCGGAGGTCACCGATGTCCTCGACCCGCGACATCTCGAGCTCGCGGGCGAGGACTACGGGGAGGACAGCCTCCTGGTTCGCACGGTCGAGCCGGTGGGCGTCGTACAGGGCCAGGTGGTGCGGGCGGTCGGCACGGTCGGCCAGTACCACCTGTTCCTCGAGGAGGAGGGTGTGCCGCCGGTGCAGTACGACATGTACGAGGAGTACGAGACCGAGCCCTATCTCTACGACGCGACCGTCGAGGTGCTCGGTGCCTGAAACGGGCTAGCCGTCCGAGTGGCCTGCACCGGTGTGGCCGTCCTCAAGGAGGTCCACCAGCTTGTTGATGGAGGGATTGTGCGCTCCCGCTCGGGCAGGCTTTCCAGGGCGGCGCGCAGATCATCCGCGCAGATCATCACGGTATTCAGATTCCACCGACGTGCACAGCCCCGGCGGACCGGCGATCGACCCGCTGCTGGGCTACGTGGCCCCGCGTCCCCGGTCGCGCCGCGGCCGGGGCATGTGGCTGATCCGCCAGCTCACCGACCTCGTGGAGATCCGCACCGCCGCTTCCGGTGCCGCGGTCCGCATGCGCGTGTGCACCGCCACCCCTCCCCGCATGTGACCCTCCGTCCGGCCTCTCGCCCGAAGGTCGCGGCACGTCGGGGGACGGTCGCCGCACACCGGGGGTGGGGCTCCGCGACCGACGGCGGCGGCGGCGGACACCAGCCCGATCGCGTGGCACGATCCTCCCGACCTTCATGCGGGGCAGCTCGCCGTCGTACACGAGGCGGCGGTCGATGGTGGCGCGGGAGACACACATCCGTCATCACGCGGTCCTCCCCGACGCGCCATCAGTCGGCGCGGTCGGCACGGTGTGGCCGTCGTGGCCTGCACCTGCTGGAGGCGGGGTCCGGCCGTCAACGTGGGCGTGCCCCGGCCACCGAGACCGAAGGCCGGTGCTGCGGCCGGCCCCGGAGCCGACCAGGGCGACGTAGGTCACCGTCACGATGACGGGGCGATCCCGCGTCGGGTCAGAGTCATGAATACCGCGATACCCATGACGATCGCGAGCACGACGGCCGGCAGGCTCTTTCATTCCGACGTCGAACGGGAACTCGCGATTCCGAACGGCTGCCCAGTGCACGAGAAATGGCGCACCGTCCGGTCGACGATCGCGTTCGGATGCGGTGTGCCACGCGTCCAGTGCGGGAAACGTCTGCAACAACCGCATCACCCGCCTGGGTCAATGATGTGCCGGCACACATTGGTCCGATTGCGAGGTGTGGTCGGCCGGATCCGGGTATCCCTCGACCACCCGCCGGTGAAGCAACCGCCGGTGTGGAAACAGCGCCCCGCACCAGCCGCCCTTCGTGGGCGGCCGTGGACCCCTTCCCCTGACAAGGAACTCAATGATCACTCAGGATCAACTGCGCACTGTCATCGGTTCGACCGCCTACGACCGCGACGGCGACAAGCTCGGCAAGGTCGGGCAGGTCTACTACGACGACGACACCGACCAGCCCAAGTGGTTGACCGTCAACACCGGGTTCTTCGGGACCAGCGAGAACTTCGTGCCGGTGCAGGGCGCCGAGCTCGGCGAGGACCGCGTGATCGTGGCCTACGACAAGGCCACGGTGAAGGACGCACCGAACATCTCCGACGACGGGCACCTGACCCCCGAGGAGGAGCAGCGTCTCTACCGGCACTACAGCCTCGACTACGGGCATGGCACGGGCACGACGGGTACGGGCGCCGGCGACGTCGGTGAGGGCCGCGACGGCGATCGCACTCGGGGTGCTGTCGGGCACGACACCTCCGGGCCGACCACGGACGAGGCGATGACCCGCTCCGAGGAGCAGCTGCGCGTCGGCACCGAGACCCGCGAGACGGGACGGGCGCGGCTGCGCAAGCACGTGGTCACCGAGCACCAGCAGGTCCAGGTCCCGGTGTCACGCGAGGAGATCCGCGTGGAGCGTGAGCCGATCACCGATGCGAACGTCGGGAACGCCACCGACGGTCCGGTGATCTCGGAGGAGGAGCACGAGGTGACGCTGCACGCCGAGCGGCCGGTCGTCGAGACCGAGGCCGTGCCGGTCGAGCGGGTCCGCCTGGGCACCGAGACCGTGCGGGAGACCGAGACCGTCGGCGGTGAGGTGCGCAAGGAGGAGATCGATGTCGACGACCAGGCCACTCGCGACCGCTCCTGAGCTGGGGTCGTGACGCCGGACCAGCGCCCCTCGTCGTGAGGCGGCGCTGGTCCGGGGCGGGCGCCCGGGAGTCGGGCGGACCGGACACCGCGACTCGACCACCCGCCGCGGCTGTCCGGCGCGGGTAGGCCCACGGTGGTCGTCCTGCCTGCGTGCAGTACGACGTCGACGACGGACCGTACCTGCGTGCCTGCGCCCGTCGGACGCATGTCCGTTCGTCGATGTCCGTGCCCTTGCGGATCGGTGACGAAACCATTCCAGGAACGCGAAGACGATGCTCGCCACCTGCAGACCGCATCGGTTTCCCGATCGACGATCGACCAGGGCTCGGAATCATCATCGCGCATACCGGCGCGAGCGTTGAGTGGGTATTCAACGAGTTCCGCACGCGTTCCCGGCACTCGAACCAGAAGAATTGACCCGTGCGGAGGATGTCGCCGCTCCCGCTGCGCGCTCGGGTCGCACCATTTCTGTGTCGCCACTCCGTAGGCCTGGTGGCGCCCTGGCTGTAGCGCCACGTCCCGCCGAGCCTCGAGCGCCACCCGACCCGGTCACGGCCTCGCCCCTGGTCGTGGTGGACAGTTGCGCGCAGCAGGCCCTGGTCGAGCGGGTGCGCGGAGCGGGCGCCTCCTGCGAGCGTGCGGCACCGCGGCAAGGCGTGGAGCGCTGCGTGACGTCGACCTACGCCCGGCCGCCCGGGTCCCGGGTCGGCACCGCGGGCGGCTGCCCCGAAATCGTGGCGGACAACGGTCCCGCGTGCCGGGTGCTCAACACCCTCCCGCGGGTGTCGCGTCGTCGACGCCCCTGCCTCGCCGCGATCCGGTGTAGGCCAGCTCCCGGACGCGGCCCAGGAGCCCCACCGGCCGCAATCGGGGCAGCGAATGCAGCAGCGGGTCGAACGCGAGTACGGGATCCTCGGGCCTCGGGGAACGCAGTACCAGCGCGCCGATCACACGGCGCCGTCCGGTCGGGGAGCGCTCGGTGAGGGCCAGGCGGTCGCCCTCCGGCCCGGGGACGAGGCCCAGGTGCAGCAGCCGACCGTCGACGCGGTAGGGCAGGAGTGTGCCGCAGGCGCGGGTGGGGAGCACCCGGCCCGCTCCGGGCCGGCCCACCGACGCGAGCAGGACGTCGAAAGACGTGCCGGGACCGGTCGACGTCCGGACCGCGACGCCCAGCACGTCCGGCCACGAGGGCGGGAGCCCGATCGACCGGGACATCCGCACGACGGCCGGGCGGTCGAAGGGCCGGCCGAGCGCGGCCCCGACGAGGGAGCGGGGGTCGACCTGCAGGCGGGCGTCGTAGGTCGTGCCGACGGTGTGCAGGGCCCTGGCGCCGCCGCGGAGCCGCGCGACCCGCTCGAACACCGCGGCGAACGCCCGCGCGGGCGCTCCGTCACCGTCGGGTGCCGTGACCCGCTGCCGCAGGTCCCGGTCGTCGCCGTGCACGTCATTCCACCGTGATGCGTCCGCCGCGGCGCACGGCCCGGCCGATGCGCAGGCGCAGGTGCCGGGCGTAGGCGAGCACGAGCGCGCTGTAGCCGGGGGTCGGTCCGCGGTAGCCGAAGAACCCCTGCGGGCCGTCGACCATCGCCCCGGTCCTCACGTCGTAGCGGCTCGCGTGCCAGGGGCAGACGAGGCACCCATCGGCGTCGACCCGGCCCTTGCTGAGGTCGGCGAGCTGGTGGCGGCAACGCCGGGACACGGCGAAGTCCGCGCCGCGGCTGGTGCCCACGGCCCAGTTCCCCTCACGGTGCACGGGGATCGGATCGGTCATCGGGTGGTCCTCCATCGGGTTCAGGTCCGGTGCCGGGTCGCGGCGGGGCCGCGCCGCAACGCGGTGAGCAGTTCGGCGGTGACGGTGCGCGGGCGCAGCGCGGGACTCGCGGTTGCGGCGCCGTCGGCCATCCCGCCGACGACCTCGGCCAGCGCGGTCCGGGCGTCGACCGCGGGCGTCCAGTCCAGCTCGCGCCGCGCGCGCGCCGTGTCGAGCAGCGGCACGGCGAACGCCAGGTCGATCCAGCCCGGGTCGAGCGGCTGCAGCCGGGCGCGCCAGGACAGGGCCACGGCGGCACGCACCACCGCGCGCGGCACGTGCAGGGCCCGGGCGCCCAGGACGTCGGCGATCACGTCACGGGTGACGGGCGGCTCGGCGGCGAGGTTGAACGCCCCGGTCGCGCGGCGTTCGAGCACTCGGGCGACGGCGTCGGCCACGTCGGAGGTGTGCACGATCGGGACGACGAGATCGCGGTCCAGGGGCAGCAGCGGGACGTGCCGCAGCAGCGCGGAGGGCAGGTACGGCGGCAGCCCGTAGCGCAGCAGCGCGCTGCCGGCGTCGCGCTGCACGATCAGGCCCGGCCGGATGCGGGCGATCGCCGGCCCGTCCGGGTGCCGGTGCTCGTGGTCGTCGAGCAGCCGCTCCGCGGCCACCTTCTCCCGGCTGTAGGAGTGCGACGCGATGCCCTGGGTGGGCCATCCCTCGTCGACCCTGCCGAGACGATCGGGCCCGGGGGAGTAGGCCCCCACCGAGGACATGTGCACCAGGTGCGGCACGCCCTCGGCGTGCACCGCGTCGAGCACGGCCTGCGTGCCCCGCACGCCCGTCCGGTCGAGGTACCCGACGTCGCGGGAGGGCTGGAACCCCCACGCCAGGTGCACCACCGCGTCGGCACCGCGGACCGCCTCGCGCAGCGGTGCGGCCGGATCGCCGACGTCCAGCGCCGTCCAGACCGCGCCGTCGTAGGGCTCGCCGATGGCGGGCGGGCGCCGGCAGATCCCGGTGAGCTCGTGCCGGCCCGGCTCCCGCAGTAGCCGGCGCAGCAGTGCCGTGCCGACGTTGCCGCTGGCCCCCGTGATGACGATCTGCACGCGTGTCCTCCCGATCGGTCCCGTGCGGGGCATGCCCGTGGGCGGGCGGCGCAAACCCGGGAACGCGGCCGGACCCCGCGGGTACGTCGGGCGCGCCGGACCGCGCCGAGCCCCGGCACCGGCAGGAGTCAGCGACCCGGGGTGACGCCCATGACGACCCGGTCCGGGCGCAGGAGCACCGCTGCGGCCCGGCCCCCGGCGAGCCACTCGCGCAGCGTGCCGTCGTCGGTCACCACGCGGTCGGCGCCCGACCCGGCCAGGGCGACCGTACGGGCCCCGACCGCACGGGCGCGCCGTGCCAGCGCACCGTCGGCCGGGGCGGCGCACAGCAGGGAGAACCCCGGGCCGAGGACGTCGTCGAGCCGGACGCGGCGACCGTCGACGTCGACGAACGGTTGCGGGCACACCGTGCCGGGAAGGTCCGAGCGCCGCGTCCGCCGGTCCACCCACCGTCCCGGCGGGTGGCGGGTCGTGGTCCCGGACAGCGCGCGCGCCTCGGCCCCCGGCAGGCGCAGCAACCCGCCGACGACGGGCCGGCGCACTGCGGCCAGCAGCCCGTTGCCGCCGGTCATCGCCCGCCCGACCCGCACCGCGGTGCGGGTCGTCGCCTCGACGTGGGGAGCCCGCTCGGCCTGGTAGGTGTCGAGCAGCGACTCGTCGGCCCGTCCGGCCAGCACGGTGGCGAGCTTCCAGGCCAGGTTGTGCGCGTCGCCGAGCCCGGCCCCGAGACCCTGCCCGACGAACGGCGGCATGAGATGCGCGGCATCGCCGACGAGCAGTACCCGGCCCGCCCGCCAGCGGTCGGCCACCTGCGCGCGGAAGGTGTACCCGGCGCTGCGCAGGACGGTGGGGGCCCCCGGGGGGAACCATGGCGCGAGCAGGGCCGGGAGCCGGGCGGCGAGCCCGGCGTCGGTCTCCCCGTCGTGCATCCGGAACTCGACGCGGTACCGGTCCCCGACGAGGTGCATGAACGTCGCCGCGCGCCGCGGGTCGCAGACCTGGTCGACACCGCCCCAGGTCCCGCCGGCGTCGGGGCACCGCAGGTCGACGACCAGCCAGCGCTGGGTGAACCCCAGCTCGCGCATCCGGGAGCCGATCAGGGAGCGCACGGTGCTGTCGGCGCCGTCGCACCCGAGCACCGCGGCCGCCGGGATCCGCTCGACGCGACCGGTGGCGGTGTGGCGGGTGACGACCCCGCCCGCGTCGACGCCGGTCACCTCGACCCCGCCGCGCACGGGCCCGATCTCGCGTCCGACGGCCTCGCGCAGGACGGCCTCCAGGTCGGGCTGGTCGAACAGGTTGGCGTCGGGATGGCCGTGCCGGCCGGGTCCGGTGTCCCGCCGGAACGTCGCGAACGGGCGGAGCGAGGCGTCGAGCAGGCGCAGCCCGGTGGCCGGTCGGCTGATCGCCGCGAACCGCTCGTGCACCCCGAGGCGCTGCAGCACCCGCACCGCCTCGCCGTCGAGGTGCACCGCGCGCGGTCGGGGATAGGGCTGCGGGTAACGGTCGAGGACGGTGACGGACACCCCGAGCCGGGCGAGCAGGCCCGCCACGGTCAGGCCGGTGGGGCCCGCCCCGACCACCACGACGTCCGGCACGGTGCCAGTATCGGGCGGAACCTCCGACGGCGCGTGATGATGCGTCCATGGACCGGATGGCCGACGTCGCCGTCGTGGGGGCCGGTCCCGCCGGCACGGCCACCGCACTGCGACTGCTGCAGCTGCGGCCCGACGCACGGGTCCTGCTGCTCGACGCGGCCGACTTCCCGCGCGACAAGGTCTGCGGCGACGGTGTGGCGCCGCACGTGCTGGCCCTGCTCGACGCGCTCGGCGTGCCCGTGCCGCCCGGGCCGCCCGTGTGGGGCCTGCGGGTGCGCTCCCCGGGAGGCCGCGTGGTGGACGCCCGGTGCGGCGAACCGAGCCGGGTCGTCCCGCGGGTCGTCCTCGACGCCGCGCTCGTCGACGCGGCCGTGGCCCGGGGCGCCGTCCTGCACCGGCACCGGGTCCGCCGGGTGGACGTGCGCGCCGACCGGGTGGTGCTCGACGGGGAGATCGCGGCCCGCGTGGTGGTCGGGGCGGACGGGGCGCACTCGGTGGTCCGCCGCGCCCTGGGTGCCCCGGTGGCACCGCCGTCGGCCACCGCGATGGCGGTCCGTGGGTACGCCGCCGGCTGCGTCGACCCCGACGCGCTGGTGATCGCGTTCGCGCGCGCCCGGCCACCGGCGTACGCGTGGTCGTTCCCGCTGCCGGGCGGGGGAGCGAACCTCGGCTACGGGGTGTTCGGGTCCGCGGCGCCGACCAGCAAGCGGGAGCTCCTGGAGCGGCTGGCCGCGGAGATCCCCGGTCAGCTGCTCGACCCTGCGACCGTCCGCGGGCACCACCTGCCGCTCTCCAGCGGCCCGCGGTTCCAGCCCGACGGCCGGGTGCTGCTCGTGGGCGACGCCGCCGCCCTGGTCAACCCGGTCACCGGCGAGGGCATCTTCTACGGGGTGGCGTCCGGGGCGCTCGCCGCGCGGGCGGCGCTGCGCGGGGAGCACGCGGGAGCGGCGCTGCGGGCGGCGCTGCGGCGCAGCCTGTCGCGGCACCACCGGCACGTGGGCGCGCTGGCGCGGGCGGTGCCGCACGCCCGGTTCGTCGACGCGGCGGTGGTCGCGGCCGGGCGGGACCGCCGGGTGTTCGACACGATCGTCGAGGTCGGGCTGGGCCGGGGCACGGCGTCGGCCCGGGTGCTGGCCGCGGTCGTGGCCGACTACCTGCGGCTCAGCTGACGAGCGCCGGGCCGACGAGCGCCGGGCCGACCAGCGCCGGGCCGACCAGCGCCGGCCCGGCCGCCACCAGCAGCGCGACGTCGATCAGCGCCACGACCATGACCGCGCGGAACGGCGCCCGCGACCCGCGCCGGCGCCCGGCGAGGAACCCCGCGGACAACACCCCCGCCGCCACCACGGGTGCCGCCACGAGTACGGCGACCGGGACGGTTCCGGAGCCGAGCACCCCGCCCACCAGGACGACCGACGCGGCCAGCAGCAGCACTGCGGCGGCCACCCGGCTGCCGGTCGCCCCGATCCGGTGCGGCAGCCCCCGTACCCCCGTGGCCAGGTCGTCGTCGAGGTCGGGGAGGACGTTCGCGAAGTGTGCGCCCGACCCGAGCAGCGCCCCCGCCACGGGCAACCACCACGGCGGCGTGCCCCCCGCCCCGAGCACGACGAACACCGGCAGCAGCCCGAAGCACACCGCGTACGGCAGCACCGACGCCCGGGTGGCCTTGAGCCCCAGGTCGTAGGCGAGCCCGGCGGCCACCGCGACCAGGTGCAGGCCACCGGCGACGATCCCGGACGCCAGCGACAGCGGGACGCACAGCGCGGCCGCGACGGCGGCGGCGACCCCGACCGCGCGGACCGAGACCGCCCCGGCCGCGGCCGGTTTGTCGGTGCGGCCCACCGCCCGGTCGCGCTCGGCGTCGAGGTGGTCGTTGAGCCAGCCGATCGACAGCTGCCCGGTCAGGACCGCGGTGGCCACGAGCAGCACCCCGGCGGCGTCCCGGCCGGTGGTGACGGCCAGCGCGGTGACCATCGCGGTGACGGCGACCGTCGGCTCGGGGTGGCAGGACCGCACGAGCGCCCCCGCGGTCTCGGCAGGCCGCATGCCGGTCAGCATGGCAGCCTGGGGCCGTGCCCACCCGCCGCGACGTGACGGCGCCGACGTGACGGGTCTGCGGCGTCCCCGCAACGACCCGCGCCAGTACGACGACCTCGCCGGGCAGTGGTGGGACCCCCGTGGCGACTTCGCGATGCTGCACTGGCTCGCGGTCGCCCGGGCCGCGCTGGTCCCGAAGGCGACCCGACCGGACGCGGTCCTCGTCGACCTGGGCTGCGGGGCGGGACTGCTCGCGCCGCACCTCGCCGGCAAGGGCTACCACCACGTCGGCGTGGACCTCACGAGGTCGGCCGTGCACCAGGCGCGCGCCCACGGCGTGACCGCCGTGGTGGGCGACGTGACGCGGGTCCCGCTGGCCGACGGGTGCGCCGACGTCGTCGCCGCCGGGGAGATCCTGGAGCACGTCACCGACCTGCCGGCCGCGGTGCGGGAGGCCTGCCGCCTGCTGCGACCCGGCGGCCTGCTCGTGATCGACACCATCGCGGCCACGGCACTGGCCCGGCTCGTGGCCGTGACGCTCGCCGAACGGATCCCCGGTGGCCCGCCGCCCGGCATCCACGACCCGGCCCTGCTCGTCGACCGGGCCGAGCTCGTCCGCGAATGCGCCCGGCACGGTGTCGATCTCGTCCTGCGGGGTATCCGGCCGTCGATGACCGATCTGCTGAGGTCCCTGGCCGGCGGCACCGCGAGCGTCCGGATGGTCCGCGTCCCCACCACCGCCGTGCTGTTCCAGGGCACCGGCCGGCGCCGGTGACCGCGCGCCTCACCGGCTTCGGCAGCGCGGTGCCCGGCACCGGCGTCGAACAGGGCGCCATGTGGGACGGCTTCTACGCGCGGCACTCCGGAGGCGGCCGGTCGCGGGAACGCGTCTTCCACGGCGCCGGGGTGCGGCGCCGCCACCTCACGGCCGACCCGCTGGTCGAGGACGTGTCCGGATGGACCACCGGGCAGCGGATGCGGCGCTACGCGGCCGACGCGCTCCCGCTGGGCAAGGAGGCCGTCTCCGCCGCGCTGGCCGACGCCGGCATCACCGCCGAGGACCCCGGGTTGTTCGCGGTGGTGTCGTGCACCGGTTACGGGACGCCCGGCATCGACATCCGGGTGGCGGCCGACCTGGGCGTGGCGCCCGACGTCCAGCGGCTCGTGATCGGGCACATGGGGTGCTACGCGGCGCTCCCCGGTCTGGGCGCGGTGAGCGACTACGTCGCGGCGCGGGGCCGGCCGGCGGTCCTGCTGTGCCTGGAGCTGCCGTCCCTGCACGTGCAGCCCCCGACCGGAGACATGGGACAGGTCGTGTCGCACGCCCTGTTCGGCGACGCGGCCGTCGCCGTGGTCCTCGAGCCGGCCCCCGCGCGGGGGCCGACGGTCGTCGACGTCGTCGCCCTCACCGATCCGGGCACCACCGACCACATGACCTGGGAGGTCACCGACCACGGCTTCCGCATGGACCTGTCTCCGCAGGTGCCTGCCGTGCTGGCGAAGCACGCGGCGCCACTGGTCCACGACCTGCTGCACCGCCACGGCCTGGCGGTGTCCGATGTGGACGCGTGGGCCGTGCACCCCGGCGGTCCCCGGATCCTCGACGTCGTGGAGCAGCACCTGGCGCTGCCCGCGGACGCACTGCACGCCTCCCGGCGGGTGCTCGCCGAGCGGGGCAACTGCTCGTCGGCGACGGTGCTGCTCGTCCTGGAGCAGTTGCGCCGGAGCGCCCGCCCCCGCTCCGGCCGTCCAGGGGTGGTGATGGCGTTCGGCCCCGGGCTGACGCTGTACGCGGCGCTGCTCGCGGGCTGACTATCCGCTTGCCGGTACGCGGGTGTCCTGCACCCGGCCGGTCGTTCTTCGCCGCGAACGTCTGATCGCCGGCGGTCGACCTGCCAGGCGGCCCGACCGGAAGGGCGACGTTTGTGTGCGGTGCTACGGGCAGGGCTGCGCGGCCGACGCACGCCCGTGGCTGGCGCCGGCCTCGGTCCGGCGCCGCCGCGAGCCGCCGTACCAGTCCAGGCACAGCACGGTGGCGTCGTCGCGCAGATTCCCCCCGGTGACGCCGAGCACGGCCGCGCCCAGCGCGTGCACGACCTCGCGCGGATGCAGGTCCGCGGTGTCGCAGATCGTCGCGTGGATGTCGAGGTCCGCAGCGCGACGTTCGAGCATGCCGTCGGTGACGAACACGATCCGGTCACCGGGTCGGAGCGACAGCGGCTGCACGGTGAAGCTCCGGCCCGGCATCACACCGAACGGCATGTCGACCGCCAGCGGGATCTCCTCGACCCGGCCGTCGCGCAACCGCAGCGGGCGCGGGTGGCCGGCGTTGACGATGACCGCGGTTTCCCGCATCTGGTCGATGCGGACCAACTGGCCGGTGACGAACTGCCCCGCCGTGGAGTGTCGGGCGAGTTCGTCGTTGGCGCCGGCCGCTTGCGCGGGCAGGTCCAGACCGCGGCGGCGCCCGTTGCGCAGCGCGCCGACGAGCACGGTGGCCAGCAGGGCCGCGGCGACGTCGTGCCCGGCCGCGTCGGTGATCGACAGGTGCAAGGTGTCGCGGTCGAGGGTGTAGTCGAAGGTGTCGCCGGCCACGGTGGCCGCCGGTTCCAGCCAGCCCGCAACGGTGAACTGACCTGCCTCACAGGTGTGCGAGGTCGGGAGCAGCTGGATCTCCGCGGACAGGGTCATGGGTGTGGTCCGCTGACCCCACTCGAACAGGTCGGTGTAGCGGCCGTTGGCGATGAGGATGTGGCCCAGGAAGTGTCCGATCCCGGCCATCGCCGCGATGTGACGACCGTTCGGGCCGAACGGGAGCACGAGCTCCATCACCCCGATGGCGTCGCCACGCACCGTCACCGGCACTGTGACCTGCGCACCCCCGGGGAGTTCCTGCACCTCGACCCGTTGGGTGCGCAGGACATTCTCGTACACCGTGCCGGGCAGCGGCACCGTCTGTGCGTGCTCGGTGCCGTGGCTGCGTCCACCGGCCGGCCCGGGCGTCCGGCCCAGCCGCACCACGGACCTGCCGCTGTGGTCCGCGACCAACAAGCTGACCTCGACCGCGTCGAACATCCGGGCGAGCTCGTTGCCCGCGACGTCGATCGCGTCGACCGGCGCCGCGGCCTCGACCTGCTCCAGCAACGCGGTCAGGTCCGGTGGAGGGAGATCACCCTGCGGCATCCCCCCGGGATCGGGACGGCGAAGGCCACCTCCGCACCGTGGATGAGGTGCTCGGCCCTCCGTCGGAGTCAGCGCCACAGAGCCCTGGCCACCCACTGCAGGGACAGGATCCTGCGCACCGGATGTCGTGCCGGTCATGCCCGGATCCTCGCTCATCGAGCCCGTTCACGACACCGCAGGCAGGCTCCGGTGCCGTCGAGCCGGGCCGACGCGGGACCGTCAGGACTCTGCCGTGGCGCTGATCATGATGACGGTGGTGCCGGCGACGCTGCGCTGGATGTGGAGTTCGGCCATGCAGCCGCTCATCATCGCCAAGCCGTGCCCGCGGGCCTGCGGCGCGGGGCTGTCCGGGTGGTAGGCCGCCCAGCGGCCACGGTCGGTGACAGCGACGACGACCCGGCGTTGCCGGGTGCGCGGGTCGACGGAGACCCACGCGTGCAAGGTGGCCGGGCCGGGGGCGTCGGGCGGGTAGGCGTGGTCGACGACATTGGCGATCGCCTCGTTCACCGCCAGCTCGATGTCCTCGGCGTCCTCGATCGGCCAGGCGAGTGCGTCGAGCCAGCGCCGCACCTCCTTGCGGACGACGGGCACGGCGGCGGGCGCGGCGTGCACCACGGACATCAGGTCGCCCGGGTGCACCGGCCGCTCGGCTCGAAGCCCGGGCGTGGCCGTCCGACCGTCGTCGCTCACCTGCACCGTCCCCCGGCGGCCCGCTGCTGGACCGTCGGGCCGCATTATGGGCCCGCCACGGCCGCCGCGCTTGCTGTGGACCGTCGTCCGGACATAGGGCGATGCCTCCAGCCCGAAGGCCGGCGCGACGAAGGGCTGCACGCCGCCTCAGCAGGCGGGCGCGCCGTCGGCTACGCGAAACGGGGCAACCGCGACACTGCCGACCGGACCAGCTGGATGTGCGATGCGGGTCGCACCGAGCAGCACGCGTCAGGGTCGTGGACCCGGGGGTACCCGAGCCGGGACGCCACGATCGATCGGCGTCGACCGGACCAGGGCCGCGCGCCGGTCCGGCACGACAGCACCGGGACACCGGAACACCGCACGAGAGGACCGAGCACATGACACAGCCGACGGACGCCACGGCGGGACAGGACGTCGCCGAGACCGAGGTCCCGGACCGCGGCGGCAAGGGCTCCGGCCCGAAGAACGACCGGAAGAGGAAGGAGACGCGGATCGCGACCGGTCCGCCCGGGGACCCGGGGGAGAAGGGGCCCCGCGGTCCGGTGGGTCCGGCGGGCCCGGCGGGTGAGCGCGGGGACACGGGACCGCGGGGTCCGGTGGGCCCGGCCGGTGAGCCGGGCGACAAGGGGCCGTCCGGCGAGCCGGGGAGCCAGGGGCCCCGGGGTGCGGTGGGCCCGGCCGGTGAGCGCGGGGAGAGGGGCCCGGCGGGGGAGCCCGGTGCCCGTGGCCCGCAGGGCCCGGCGGGGCCGACCGGCGAGCAGGGCCCGACCGGCGAGCAGGGCCCGACCGGACGCCCGGGCGAGCAGGGCGGACGCGGTCCGGTGGGACCGGTCGGCGACGCCGGACCGCGTGGCCTGCCGGGCTCCCGGGGTGCGCAGGGCGAGCAGGGGCCCCGCGGTGCCACCGGCCCCCGGGGCGTACCGGGGGAGCAGGGCCGCCGCGGCGCGGACGGTGTGGTCATGCTGGCCCAGCCCGTGCCGTCCGACCTCGTGCGCAACGTCGTGCGGGCCGCACTGGACGTGACACCGCGGACGCTCCTCGATCCCCGTGCCGGCTACCGCTACTGGACCACGTTGGCCTCGCGGCTGGTGAAGTTGCAGGGCGGTCTGGTGTTGCGGGCCGTGCTGACCGAGGACGAGCCGCACGCCGGTACGTCCCTCTCCGACCGGTCGAACGTGCGCACGATCGCCTGAGCTGCAGTGGGGTGCGCTGTCGCCGGCGGAGGCGGTGTCCGGCCCGGTCTCCGGGACGATCGGTGCTCCTCCTGGCCTTGCCGGGCCCGCAGCGGAGGGATGTGCGGGTCCGCTCAGGCGATCCGGAGCCGGACGTCACCGGTGGCGATCTGCGGGGTCCGTCCGTCCGGGCGGTCAGGCGCGGCGGGATCGCGTCGACCGAACGACCAGGTGGCCGCGGTGCTGGTCACCGGGTCTCACCGGCGCAGCAGGTTGCCGTGCAGCCACTCGCGCACCCGCATCCCGTCGTCAGGGCATCCCTGCTGCCGACGACGGTCGGGACGGCGGCAGGGGTGGTGTCGAGGCGAACGGGGGCACAGCAGCCGTCCCCCCGCCAGGCGGCGCGGCCTTCCCGGACGGCGAGGGCGGCGAGGACGAGCCCGGCGGCGGGGTCGGCCCACCACCAACCGAGGGTGGCGTTGAGGACCAGGCCGACGAGCACTGCCGCGGACAGGTAGGTGCACAGCAGGGTCTGCCTGGAGTCGGCGACCGCGCTGGCCGAGCCGAGCTCCCGTCCGGCGCGGCGCTGTGCCCAGGACAGGAACGGCATGACCACGAGGCTGATCGCGACCAGCGCGATCCCGACCACCGACCGCTCGGGCTCGTGGGCGCCGGCCAGGGCGCGCACGGACTCGACGGTGACGAACGCGGCGAGGGCGAAGAACGACCAGGCGATGACCCGCAGCGCGACCCGTTCGCGTCGGGCGGGGTCGCGGCCGGCGAACTGCCAGGCGACGGCGGCGGCGGAGCTGACCTCGATCACCGAGTCGAGCCCGAACCCGATCAGTGCCACCGATCCGGCGAGGGTGCCTGCGGCGACCGCGACCACGGCCTCGACGACGTTGTAGGTGATGGTGGCCGCGACCAGCAGGCGGATCCGGCGCGTCAGCACGGCCGAGCGGTCAGCGGTGAGCGGGGCGGGGGCACTCATGACGCCACCCCCACGGACACCGTGCCGGCGGTGTCGGCGTCGCCGTAGACGGGGCAGAGCGCCACCGCCTCGCCGGTCCGGGCCAGCAGGGCCTCCGCGCTGCGCAGCAGGTCGAGCAGCTCCGGGTGGCTCAGCGAGTAGAACGACTGGCGGCCCTCGGCGCGGTAGTCGACCAGGCCGCAGTCGCGCAGACACGCCAGGTGCTTCGAGACCGTCGACTGGGCCAGACCCAGCCCGCGGCACAGGTCCACCACCCGCGCCTCACCGCGGGTGAGCCGGAGCACGATCGCCAACCGCGTGGCGTCGCCGAGCGAGCGGAACAGTGCGACCGCGGGGGTCGGTGCCGGCTGACCACAATCCATCGCCACGGAGCGATGTTAGCGATGAGCGGCGATCCACGAAAGAGGGCCGGAGCCCGGCCCGGTACGCCGCCGACGCGACCGGCCCCGACGCCTCCGTGCAGCGGCTGTCGACGCTCCTGCTCCACGGCCGAACGGCCCGGTCACCGGCTCGG